>JAQWAJ010000416.1 GCA_028707745.1 Bacteroidales bacterium
TTGTATCGGGTAAAGACCATTCGAGCCTGTCGGGAAGCAACCAGGAATAATCCAACTGATGCGAAGGATATTTCAGATGACAAGAGGCCGAAGCATCCAGAATCAGGGTATCATTAACACGGATCAGTTCATCATTGACTTTGAAAGATGGAATAATCAATGAGTCTTCCATGTTTACCGTAAGCTCACCGATATACATCGCTGTTCTGCCGGATGGATCAACGGCGACGAGAATTGGATGATAAACTCCGGTGGATTTATACAGAAAAGTTGCAACCCGATCGCCAGACAATGTAGTGTTCCATTCTCCATCCCCGTCAAAATCCCATTTGAACCTGAGCTGATCCAGTGAATCCTCATCATCCCGGGTCAGACTGGCATCGAAGTTAAATGTGGTAAGAATATTCCCGGTATCCGGCGAAGGAATAAACATGGGCCTCGGTGCAGAATATCCTTGTTGTACGACAACCATCAGACTATCGGTTTTGATTTGCTTTTTACCATTTGAATATTCCACCGTAATCACATGATTTCCTGCTTGCATAAACCGATGGTTGACCTGATTGCTCAAACTATACGGCGTATCCCAGATGCCATCACTGTTCCAATCCCACCGATAAAAAATTTCGGGGTCAGCTTTTGCATCATTCACCGGATTTCCTGATATTTTAAACACATCTGTTGTTGTTCCGGACACCGGCTCCGAGGTAAATTTCACATCAGAAAGATCTGCTGTGCTATCTTTTAAACATCCTGAAAGCATTAGCAACAAGACAGAAAGTATAACAAATCCGGTCATAGAATACCTACCCATGCCTCATTTATTAAAGGTGATGTTTTTCATCAGCTTCTCTCCTTTCACAATGGTAATCTGGCCTGATGTCCACTTTGTACCCAACCTTCCTCCGGGAAAACCACCCCAGAGGCAGGTATCGCCCAAACAGGTACAGGTAATGCCGGCCTGATAAACATAATCTCCAGGGTCCAGACCGAAAGTATAGGTACGCTCCAAATCAGACACGTTCGCACTGATGAGCATATCTCCACGCATCAGGTCGTAATTCGTTTTTGCCAGACTCAGATCGATCCGTCGGATGCCGCTGGCAGGAACTTTTGCATTGGCGACAGGAAAATCAAATACAACCCACCCGATGTTACCATTAACAGGATCAGTATCCGTATCAGCAGGGCTTTCTGGTTCGCAACCGATCATCATCAGTAAAAAACCAGTCATCAGACATTTTATCAGGCTATTCATCATGCTTTTCATTTATGTCGACATCATGAATATCTTTAAATCTCAGGCTTTTAGTCAATTCACTATGTGCCAATTCATTAATCGTAGAATTCGACAATTCCAGATTATTAACCACAACCTGTTGAAGAGAGCTAAAAATGCCAATACCATTGATCAGATTTGAATATTGGTTCAATGAATTTGAAATTGAGCTTCCCTGAACGTCGGGTAAAGTCATCAATGCCAGTTCCTCTCCGGCTTTAAACAGTCGGAATTGCACATTACAGACTCTCCTGATCACACCATCTTTGACAGGTATCTGTTTGGCCATCTCTTTCAGGAAACGATTCCCATTTAATCCGTCAGTTAACAGAGTCACAGATCGCAGTCCCAATACAGGTTCCATATTCATAGCAACCTGATAATCTGACGATTCATTACCATTCTCCTCCGAATACATGAAATTAAACTGCCCCTGATACATACCTTCGCCTGCTCCGGGGGCCCACCTGACGGTATACGATACACCATTCTGAAGGGTAATCTTTCGGCCTGGTAAGTTTTGTGGATCATAGATAGTTGGCTGACCCGGGATTTTCGTCATACCGGAAATGATCATTTTATCATCAGGCAGGTGAACATACAGACGATAGGTGGCAAGCCGGGCCGGTTTGAAATCCGCCTTATACAGTTTCAGGTTATCCTTCGGAAAATAGCCGGAATCCTTGGTTGCGCCAAAAAACGGGTCGAACCGGAATATTTTTATCGGTACATTATTCAGCCACTCCTCCACATAGATATAAGCAGGTGTAGCCCAAACCGTTGAATCAGCGACCGGCCGGTAATCCGGATTGTTTGGGTCAGGGATAAAGCTGCGGCCCAACCTGACATATTGCTCATTCACATCGGGATTCAGCAAACACCAAACCACCGGTACCGGATCACCTGTTGCATTGACCTCGATATCGTTTGAGCAGGCTGAGAGAAACAGCAACACTACAACAAACGCAGAAAAAATGATTCTCAGATTTTGGGTTGGCAAACGCATAAAACAGTGTTTATATAAATTCTGCGGGGGATTTGTAAATGTAAACATTCAACAATTAACCGGCAACACAACCTTTTTATTTATTTTGTGGTGCCGGAAATCCTGGCCAATGTTCTATCTCATCTGTTAAGGGTATTGTTTATGAAAAAAATACGGTTGATTTCAACTCTGGTTCTGCTCTGTTTGTCAAACCTGGTTTTTGGGTTTCAACCCAAGCCGGAAAATGACCAAAAGTATGGTACCATTGCGGAGCCATCAAAACTACTGAACGGACAAAAGGCCGTGGCTCAATGGATATGGGCCAATGGGGAGGAGAATCCGAAAAACCAGTATCTCCTGATACGAAAGTCTGTGGTACTGAACCAGGTTCCTGACAGCCTAAGTGCCTATATATCAGCCTAT
>JAQWAJ010000417.1 GCA_028707745.1 Bacteroidales bacterium
TGATATCCATTCAGAATGATGCAACCACCAGTTATAAAGCTTATATAGCCGTACAGAACGAGGTGGTAAGAGCATACAATGAGTTGAGAGAAGAAGGCGCCAGGAAATACTTCAATTCTTCCTACGAAGAATTGACTGATGAACAGCAGAAACAGATCAACGATCTCTATCCGCAGCGTATTTCTGAGGCTGAACCAAAAAATTATGGAGGACAATAGATATGGGAAAATTTAACAAGAGCGGGAAAAAAGAGATACCCGCATTAAACTCTTCCTCTATGCCCGATATTGTATTTGCAATTCTGTTTTTCTTTATGGTTACCACCACCATGCGTTCAGAAACCTTGATGGTAAGAATGAAGCTGCCTACAGCATCGGAAGTACAGAAACTTGAGAAAAAGTCACTGGTAACGTATATTAATATCGGACCGCCCATGGATACAAGATTGGGTACCGGAACACAGATGCAATTGAACGATCGTTTTGCGCAGGTATCGGAAATTCAGGATTATATTGCCCAGGAAAAGGCCAGTATGAATGAAGCCGACCAGCCATTGATGACTGTTTCAATTAAAGCTGATGAAGAGACCCGCATGCAATATATTACTGATGTGAAGCAGGCTTTGAGACAGGCTTATGCACTGAAAATCAGTTATTCTGCCCGTAAGGGGGAGAATTAATCGCAAGCAAATATTCTAATGAATAAAAAACCGGATCCGTATAGGATTCGGTTTTTTTATTCATTTTATCTCGGGTTTCCCTGTCTTACCCATTCCATATATTGTTGAATGAAACGTTCCAGTAGTTCTTCGCTCATCACCGGTTGTTTGTCAGGGTAGAGACCGGCCTTCTCAAGATAATAGCAGTAGTCGCAATTGAGATTGCATTTTGATCCAACCGGCTTGAGCATTACGTACATCGGCTTGGCGAAAGGAGCAAATGTTGACATATCGATATTTTTTATCCAGCAAAGATAAACAAAAGCTGGCTGTTGGTAGTTAATTAGAAATCAATAAGGATGACATAGATAATTTATTTAACAAATTGTATGAAGAAAAAGAATAATTTACTGCAAGCTGGTTGGCTTATTTTAAGAGTAGGCATCGGGATTTCCATATTTTTGCACGGATATCCCAAGATAACGGGAGGTGTGGAAACCTGGGCAATGGTTGGCGGTGCCATGTCCCAATTCGGTATCGATTTTGCTCCGTCATTCTGGGGCTTTCTTGCCGCATTTACGGAATCGATAGGTGGTCTGTTGTTTGCGCTGGGATTGCTTTTCCGTCCCGCAGCCCTGTTGCTTGCCGGTAACATGACGGTGGCACTGGCCACCCATGTGGCGGCTGGAGACAATTTTATGGTTTTCGGTCATGCAATGGACCTGTTGATCGTTTTCGCCGCATCCATCCTGATTGGCGCAGGTAAATACTCGCTTGATGCCAAGCTCTTTCCGAAAATAGCATAACCCCTCAATGAAACAACAGGGACAAACGCTATCAGTGCCCTTGAATGACAAAAACCCCTTCCGTCGTTACAGACAGAAGGGGTTCGCTATTTCAAAAAAAGTGGGTAAGCTTACTATATCGCGCCGCTACAACCAAATACCCTTGCTTCGGTCAAGACCTGGGGGATTCAATGGGAGCTGGCCGTATAGGACTTACCCGAACACAAAGGTACAATAAATATTCCTCGTGGCAAAATGGTGAAAATGATTTTTACTATTCACGCCATTTTTTTATCTTTGTAAAAGCATAACAATTGCTTTCACTTAGAAAAATCCAATCCAATCAACAAATCATGGATATTGTAGATCGATTTATCAAGTATGCACGTATCGATACGCAATCGGACGAAAACAACACGCAGACGCCCAGCACGCATCGTCAGTTCAATCTCGCCAAAGAGGTGGAGAAAGAAGCTTTGGAGATGGGGTTGAGTGATGTGAGCCTCGATAACAATTGTTATCTGATGGCTACATTGCCTGCCAATACCCGGAAAACAGTGCCCGTATTGGGCTTTATTGCGCATTTCGATACCAGCCCCGATATGAGCGGCGAAAATGTAAATCCACGGATTATAAAGAATTATGACGGAAACGACATTGTGCTGAATGAAGCAAAACAGATCATCATGTCGCCTGTAGACTTTCCGGAATTGCTCCGACACACAGGAGAAGATATCGTCGTTACCGATGGTACTACACTGCTGGGAGCCGATGATAAGGCAGGCATAGCGGAAATAATGACCGCCATGCAATATCTGCTGGATCACCCCGAGATAGAACATGGTAAGATTCGGATAGGATTCACTCCGGATGAAGAAATCGGACGGGGAGCCGACAAATTTGATGTAGCTAAATTCGGTGCTGCCTGGGCATACACCATGGATGGCAGTGAGGTGGGAGAACTGGAGTATGAAAACTTCAACGCTGCTTCGGCAAAGATTGAGATACAGGGCCGCAATGTGCATCCGGGATATGCGAAAGATAAGATGATCAACGCCCTGCATGTGGCCAATGAATTGATTGGCATGCTACCCGAAAATGAACGGCCTGAAACGACGGAAGGATACGAGGGCTTTTTTCACCTGATTTCACTGAAAGGTACCGTCGATGAAGCAAAACTCTCATTTATAGTCCGTGACCACGACCGGGTTAAATTTGAAGAACGTAAAAATCTGATG
>JAQWAJ010000025.1 GCA_028707745.1 Bacteroidales bacterium
TCAAAGTACTGAAGAATTTCATCCATCGTGAACTGCTCAGTTGATGGTTGTATTCCATCTATTAGTTTCAACGTCAATTCTTTATCTGAAATACCCCTGAGCTCTGATGGCGATTCGTTCCATAAAAGCATAAACCGGCTGTCAGGCGGAAATTCACGCACGATCTCTTTGGCTTTGTTTTTTGCTTTGACCAGTAGAGATTCACCCTGGTTGGTCAAGGTCATGCTCTGCGAGTTATCCACGAATAATCCCTGTATTGAGGCAGGAGATCCGGGTGCTGATTTTGTGGATTGAATGACCGGCTGTGCAAAGGCGATAATCAGACAGGCCATCGCAATCAGACGAAGGAGTAACAGAAGAAGGTCTGTCAGCTGGTTCCTCTTCCGGTAAGTGTTTTTTACCTCATCCAAAAAACGTAAGGAGCTGAAATATATCGTTTTCGTCTTCCTGAAATTCAGAAAGTGGATCAGGATGGGAATGGCTAATAAAAACAGGCCATACAGAAATAATGGTTGTTGAAAAACCATAAGCTAGAAAGTTGCCTGCAATTTAAGATTTAGACGCCTTCCTGTCAAATAATTCGGCACCGCATATTGCCGGTTGTTGATGTCGCTGATCCAGATATGAGAGATGGTATTGTTGATATCCAGCAGGTTGAAAACTTCCAGGCTTATCCATAAAGAGTTGAAATTTTTCAAATACTTTTTGGCGGACTTTTTGTTGCCATCAATCAGGACTTTTGAAAAACCGATATCCACGCGGCGGTATGGAGGGATTCTTAGTGATGATTTAAGTGTCTGACTTCCGGGCGGGCCAAATGGCAAGCGTGATCCGAACTGCAGATTCAGATGGGCTTTGTAATCCTTGTTGTTTGGCAGGTAATCCTGAAAGAACAGACTGACATTGACCCGCTGATCCGTTGGCCGCGCAATGTAACCCACCGTATCTCCTTCAATGTCTTCCTGGGTTTTCATGATTGAGAGGTTCGCCCACGAATCAATTCCGGGGACAAATTCGCCATTCACCTTCAGATCGAATCCTGCGGCATATCCTGTGGCACAGTTCGACCCGTAATAACGGATTCTTACGTTGTCGACTTCGTAGGGTACAAGGTCCCATAAGTATTTGTAATACAGCTCAGTGGTGAACTTGAACGGCCTGTCCCAGGTGATAAAGTAGTAATCCGTTCCGAACACAAAGTGCATCGATTTCTGAGCCTTCACATCCGGATGTATCTGGCCGCTAAGGTCCCTGAATTCTTTGAAGAATGCCGGTTGATTGTATGAACCGGCAGAAAACCTGAACTGAAGGTCGTTTTTGTCGGCAGGTTGGTAAGCAATGCTTGTTCTCGGACTGACCAGAAACTCATTGTTGATATCGGTATAAGTACTTCGGATTCCTCCTGTAACAATGATCCTCCCTTTTTTTAATTGTTTCTCCCAGGAATCGCTGATATACCCGTTAACCTGGTTAGGTTCGAGCGAAGTCCGTGCAAAATGCGTATTGCTGAGGTTAACCAACGAATCGGTATAGGGTAGGGAATATCCGGCCGAATCAAGCATCATCCACTCTTCAATGTTATCGGAAATAGAACTGTGCTGAATACGGGCTCCCCATTGCAAATTATTCAATGATGACTGATAACTTCCTTTGTAGTCGAAGCTAAAAACATTGGCATTCAGCTTGTTGCGGGCATGGTCGATATAAGTTCCAACACCAATATTCATGATGCTGTCGGCATAGGTACTGGAGTTAAGGCTATTGTCGAGTTCATTCAACGCATACTGACCCTGAATATCAAAAGATTCGGATTCCTGCGTGCGAAAGCCCGACACGATCCATTTCATTTCGAGCTTGTCATTCGGCTTATAGGCGGCTGTAGCTGCACCCATGTAAGTGGTAAACAGATCTCTTTCTTTTCCGTCGAACCATATTTCGAGCTGTTTGGCGTCTTTAACCACTCCAAATGAGGTTACCCGGTATTCCGGTTTAAAATCGTATTGGTTGTTTGAAATATTGCCCAGAAAACTCAGCTCCCAATCAGGAGTCAGGTCATAAGTCAGATAGGTCTGGATGTCCGCAAACCTGGGATCATAATTACCTTCAGTCTCCAGACTGTTCAGCAAGTACTTATTTGTCTTGTACCTGACTCCGGTAATGTAGGATAACCTTTTATCGGAACTGATCCCTTCAACATGAAAGGTTCCGCCCATGAGGCTCATCGATGCAGAACCGGCAAATTCAGTGGGTTTTCTATATCTGATATCCAAAACTGAAGAAAGTTTGTCTCCATACCGGGCTTCAAACCCGCCTGAGGAAAACAGAACAGAACCAACAAGATCCGGATTGATAAAGCTCAACCCTTCCTGCTGTCCCGACCTGACTAAAAAGGGTCTGTATATCTCGATGTCATTGACATATACCAGATTCTCATCGAAATTACCACCTCTAACCGAATATTGTGACGACAACTCGTTTGACGAGGAAACGCCGGTCATTTTCTTCACGATTCCTTCGAAGTTACCCGATGGATCAGGAAGAATGAATACCAGTTTGGGATCAATCCTTGTCAGGTTTGCTCCTGGATCTCGGTCGGGCCTGATCACAGCCTCCCTGAGTGATTCTACTGATTTTTCGAGCGTGATGTCATATCGAATATTGTCGGGGTTCCGGTAATCTGATGATTTAATGGTCCGTTCAACGCGTTTGTAACCGACCCTTGAAAGCGCCAGCGTATAATTCTCCTGGCTTTTCAAAACTAACTGATAAAATCCAGATGAAGATGAACGAGCCCCCAGGGTGGTGTTTTTAACTGCGATATTGACTTCCTCAATGGGTAAACCATTTTCATCATGCACATATCCGGAAATTTTAATGGAGTTCTGTCCATAGACAAAGTTCCCGTAAAGTAAAGAAATACAGGATATTACCAGTAAGCGATATCTGAAATGGTTCTTGGTCAAAGAGCTACTTGTTTTTGAATTCACCGTTTTTGAGCGCTTTAAAGAACTGGGCCCACGCAAGCGGATTGGTTATTGTAACAGGAGGTAATTGTCCTGCCCAATATAAACGGTCGTTGTAAGAGTTCATTGTGTTTCTAAAGCCCATTGTTGGTGTTGCCGGGGCATTCAGCAACAAAGACCTTAATTGCATGGCATTCAGGTTTTTTTCAGCACGATCCTTATCGGTAACCGGCAGTTTATAGGCCAGTACAGCCTCTTTAAACCGCACATAATTCCTCTCCCAGGGAGATACCCGGGTTTCTCTGAGGAGGATGGTGTCCTCAACCATAGTGATCGGGATATAAGGGAATTCCACCATAAAGGTATCCTTGACAATCAGCTTTGCATATTTGAATCCGACAGCCCTGAAAAGTATGGTGTCATTGACCTCGGCCGGAAAATTGAAATTACCGTTCAGATCACTGGCTGTTCCCAGTTTTTTATTGACCAATATGATATGAACATAAGGAACCGGCTGAAGGCTGTCGGTCAGCGTACGGCCAGTTAAATGGATAATATTGGTCTTTTCTTCGGTTTGCCCGTACATCTGGGGCAAAGAGAGAAACAACAGCAATACCAGGCTTAATGTTTTGATCTTTGTGATACTCATGTGAACGCAAATATACCTTAAAACGATTGCCTTCAAACAAAATTATGGTACTTTTGCTAAGGGCAGCACATGATTAGCTGCCTTTTGCTTTTAAAACAGAGAAATGATGGAACAACTCGTTTTGCTTGGTGCTGAAGCTATAGCTCAGGGCGCACTGGATTCAGGGATTTCAGGGGTCTATGCCTATCCCGGAACTCCATCTACGGAAATCACAGAATACATACAAAATAACCGGTATGCCCTCGAGCAGGGGATTCACAGCCAATGGTCGGCTAATGAAAAGACGGCCATGGAAACTGCCCTGGGTATGTCGTATGCAGGAAAACGGTCAATTGTGTGTATGAAACATGTCGGACTGAATGTTGCTGCCGATAATTTCATCAATTCTGCCATTACAGGAGTCAATGGCGGTTTGATCGTAGTTGTGGCCGACGACCCCTCGATGCATTCGTCTCAGAATGAACAGGATTCCCGGTTTTATGCTGATTTTGCCCTCCTGCCGGTGTTGGAACCAACAACCCAACAGGAAGCATACGACCTTGTTTTCGCCGGATTTGAACTGTCTGAAAAATTCAGTCTGCCTGTGATGATGCGCATAACCACCAGGTTATCTCATTCCAGGGCATCGGTAAAAAGACGTGTTGTCAAAGAACAAAATGGTCTTAAAATGCCATCAGATCCCCGTCAATTTGTCCTCCTCCCGGCAATCGCCAAAAAGCGCTATAGAAATCTGCTCGGATTGCAACCTGCTCTGATACAAGCATCTGAAGATTCTATGTTTAACCAGGATTATCCGGGATCCGATAATTCTGTTGGGATTATTGCCTGTGGTATAGCCTATAATTATGTAGCGGAAAATTTTCCCAACGGGATTCCCTATCCGGTACTGAAAATCAGTCAATATCCGGCTCCGGTTGAAAAAATCAGAAAATTAACGCAAACCTGCAAACAGATATTGGTTCTTGAAGAGGGCTATCCGCTCATTGAAAGAAGCTTGACCGGAATCTTAAATTATTCTCCGGTTCCAGTACATGGGCGGCTGGACGGAACGATTCCCCGTGATGGTGAGTTGAATCCGGATATTGTGGCAACGGCTTTGGGCATGGAGACTATAAACGGGCCAGCGGTTCCTGAATTTTTAGCCAATCGTCCGCCCTCCATGTGTAAGGGATGCGGGCATATAGATACCTACAACGCATTGCTCGATGCAATAAAACCTTTTGGTACCGGACGGACTTTTTCAGATATAGGTTGTTATACTTTAGGAGCCCTGCCTCCTCTCGAAGCCATCAATTCATGCGTCGATATGGGTGCTTCGGTTACCATGGCAAAAGGCGCTGCTGATGCGGGGCTTCTTCCGGCTGTTGCTGTCATCGGGGATTCAACCTTTACTCATTCGGGTATGACCGGATTACTTGATGCAATCAATGAGAATAGCCCGATTACCGTGATCATCTCCGATAACGAAACCACTGGAATGACCGGTGGACAAACCTCTGCGGCTCATGGGCGACTGGAGAGTATTTGCCTCGGTTTAGGTGTTCCCCCGGAACATTTGAAACTCATAATCCCGCTGAAGAAAAACCATGATGAAAATGTTCAGGTCATAGCCGGCGAACTGAATCATCAAGGTATTTCTGTGATTATCAGCCGGCGCGAATGCATTCAAACTGCCATCAAACACAAGAAAGTTCAAAATTCCTGAAATTAATTGATCAGATGAAGACAGATATCATTTTAGCAGGAGTTGGCGGCCAGGGTATCCTGACAATTGCCGCCGCTATTGGATTTGCTACCCTTTATGAACACAAATTCAGCAAACAATCTGAAGTCCATGGCATGAGCCAGCGCGGAGGTGCAGTACTATCGCATCTGCGGATATCAGATAAACCTATAGCTTCCGATCTAATCCCGCTGGGGAAGGCCGACCTGATCCTTTCAGTGGAACCCATGGAAGCCTTGAGATACCTCCCTTTCCTGACTAAAAACGGATGGGTGGTTACCAATTCGGTCCCTTTCGAAAATATCAGCGACTATCCGTCAATCGGTAAAATCAGGGAAGAATATGATAAATTGCCCAATGCCGTTTGGATTGATGCAGAACAAATTGCAAAAGAGTGCCAATCTCCGAAAGCATCCAATATTGTGATGCTTGGAGCTGCTTCTGAATATCTGTGCTTCAGCTTCGACTCACTGAAAGTCGGAGTGGAACAGGTGTTTAAAAGAAAAGGGACAGAAGTGGTGGAGGCAAATATCCTGGCTCTTGAAGCCGGAAGGAAATTTTCCTCCAAAATCTGACCTTACAGCTACCAGAGTTTTTCGGGATACAAGCCTTTTTTATACATCTCCGTGATCTTTTCCTGAACATGTGGCTTGTCAGCCTGATAGGTTACTCCAAACCATTGAGCATTGCTTTCAAGTACCTTAACAGCAATGGTTTGGGATTTGATCAGCAGGTTAACTGCATACGGAATAAAGAATTCCGATTTTAATTCATTGCCCTTTTGTTTCAGAAACTCTTCGAATAAGGTTTGGAAATAGGGGAGAATAGCCGGTGTGAAGCCCCAGAAATTCATAGAAACGATTTCGTTCCCAACCAGATTGAATTCTTTTTCGTTTTCGTCGAGAAAAATGATCGTACCGTTCTTCCGTTCGATGTGAGTTCTTTCAACAACACCGGTCAGGGTCATTTTGTCATCAACAGAGCAAATTCCGCGCGCAACAGCCCCATTTTCAGATAACGTGTTAGAAATATTATATCCGACCATCGACTGGGATGCAACCGCTTTTGAATCGAGGGCTGACAGAAATTCGGCCATCACCTTGAACGCATCTGTACCATAATAATCATCTCCGTTAATCACCGCAAAAGGCTCGGTAAGAAGCCTGGCAGCAGCCAGAACAGCATGGCCCGTGCCCCAGGGTTTTACACGATCGGGATTTACACCGATCCCTGAAGGAATATCGGTAAGCCTTTGCACTGCATGCTCAACGGTGATGAATTTCTTATATCTGTTTGCGAATAACTCGTAAAAATCGTCCACAATCTCTTCCCTGAGAACAAAAACGACCTTGCCAAATCCTGCCTGAATAGCATCATACACCGAATAATCAATGATCGATTCCCCGTTTGGCCCCATGGAATCCATCTGCTTAAGTCCTCCGTAACGGCTACCCAGTCCGGCAGCCAACACCACTAAAGTTGGTTTCATCTGTTGTAATATTTGATCAGGCCACAAAAATAGTAATCTGCGACAAACCATAATCAAATGATTTGAGCAATTACGGAAACAGGTAATTTGTATATTTGAATATAAATATCTAAAACTATGGAAACAACAGATCAGGTACTACAGGCGCTTAATAAAGCTGGAAAAGCTTTAAAAGCCGGGGAATTGGTTGATTTATGCGGACTTACCAGGCCGGAAATCGACAAGGCTTTGAAACAGTTGAAAAAGGAGGAAAAGATCTCCTCTCCTAAAATGTGTTTTTGGGAACCCAAAAAATGATATCAACAAAATTTTACTTAACCGGCCTGCCTGTAACACTCTGCGTGGCTTTTGGTTTGCAATCCTGTTCGGGACCTCAAAAGCCAATTGAAAGCTCGGCTCTGAATTTCCCTCCGCAACCGGTGGTGAAAGAATACGTGTGTTATAAAACGGCCACTCCGGTTATCCCTGACGGTTTATTGGATGAACCGGCCTGGTTGCAAGTGCCCTGGACAGATTACTTTGCGGATATCGAAGGAACTGTTAAGCCGGAACCCAGATATAAAACCAGGGCCAAAATGCTTTGGGATGACACCAACCTTTACATAGCGGCAGAATTGGAGGATCCGCATGTTTGGGCGCACCTGAAACAACGGGATACGGTCATCTTCTATGACAATGATTTTGAAGTCTTTATTGATCCTGACGATGATACTCATGCTTATTATGAGCTCGAAGTCAATGCACTGGGCACCGCGTGGGAACTTTTGCTGCTGAAACCTTACCGTGACGGCGGCCCGGCTGTTAATGGCTGGGATATCGCCGGATTGAAAGTCGGAACCCACATCGATGGAACACTCAACAATCCCGCTGACCGGGATAAAGGCTGGACGGTTGAACTCTGTCTTCCTCTCGAAGCATTGAAAGAGTGTGCTAAAGACGGAAAAGTACCTGTAGCAGGAGACCATTGGCGGATCAATTTTTCAAGGGTTGAGTGGAGAACACTGGTTGAGAACGGTCGCTACCGAAAGGAAATTAATCCTAAAACCGGGAAAGCCTTTCCTGAAGATAACTGGGTTTGGTCCCCTCAGGGGCGTGTCAATATGCACATGCCTGAAATGTGGGGCGCCCTTCAGTTTTCATCAATTATCGCCGGCACCGCTCAGGAAAAGTATGTCCGGGATTCCAGCCTGAATACTCGCTGGGCCCTGAGAATGGTCTATTATGCAGAGTTTGCTTATTTTGAAAAACATAAAACCTATTCAGGAAGTTTGTCGGAAATCGGACTGAAACCTACGGATTTCGCGGCACATTTGTCATTGCCGGTCATTCATTCCACTACAACGACTTTTGAATGCTCGATACCTGACTCAAAGGGAAATCAGGGTTGGACCATTTATCAGGATGGGAAAATTATTGATTTAGCTGTAAAGTAATTCAGATTGCCGAAAAAGGAACCGGCCGGATCAGGAATTTTTCTTCCTTGATCCGGCCGGTCCCTTTTAGTTATTTGGTCTGTCTGGGCGTAGTCGATTATTTTAAGGCATCAGATATTTTAGCCAGTCGCTTTCCGTCACGGTAAGCAACAATGAATGCCGACGGCATCTTGGAGCGGGCAATAAACTTGTCGCGATAACTGACGGCTTGTTCATAGGTTTTGAAAGAACCGATGGTGTACTTGTACCAGCCTCCGGTGAATTCTTCCTGAATGACTTCTGAAATCCGATACTTTGCGGCCAGGTCTGTGTCTGCCTGACTATTATTTCTGAAAGCTCCGATCTGAACCCGGAATTCAATTCCTGGTATAGCTTTCGCTTGTTTAATGTTGCTTTTTGTATACACATCAGCATCCTCATCAGCCTCTTTTTTCGGGGCATCGACAAAAACAGACTGATTGAACCTCACGGTTTTAGCTCCTTCAAAATCCTGATATTCAAATCTTCCGGTGATCGTCTGACTCCCGGTGAGGGTCTCGCTGGTTTTTGCCTTATAGCTTAACGAAATGACTGAATCGGCAGGCATTTGAGCCCATTCGATGACGGCCATCTGGTTATTGAATGAAAAGGCATAATTGTCATCAACGTTTTTAGTGGCGGTAAAGCCTTCCGGATATTTCTGGATCAGTTTACCTGGGCCGGTATAGCTCCCTTTGTTCAGCCTGATATTAACATCATAAGATTGTCCGGCAACAGATGTTTCCGGCATTTCACAATCAATAAAAACATTGACTTCCTTATCGGCGGCTTTTTTAATTTCTACAGGAGCAGTGGTGGCCTTTGTCTTTTTTGTTTTCGTGCTTCTGGCGTCATTGCCTTTTGATGGGAAGGAGAACCTCAGACCGATGCTAGTAGAAGAATAGCTGTCATTAGAACTTCCCGAACCTTTACAATCAAGAAAGTCAGTGTTTGTAAACCTCATGCAGTGTTCTAATTCTATCTGAAGGTTAGGTAAAATACTGTATGAAAGGCCGATGGCTACCGGGAAGGCAAGCGCTGTGCCTTTAGGATTGTTTTTGACGCCACTGTAATTATATCCATAAGTATCTAAAGCTGCCTGATCATTGTCAACATATCTGACTAACCCTTTATAGGTAAAAACTCCGATACCTCCGGTAATGTATGGGGAAAGCGTTAAAGACCGCTGTTTCCATATTCTGAGCGGATCAAACCGGGCCGATAGGCTGAATTCGTTAACGGATCCTGTATAGTAGGTGTTAATGTCAGAGGTCTTATGAAGGTTCCCCGTCATAAACTGAGCCTGAAGTCCGAAACAGGGAGCATATTGTTGGGTTAAGCTGACTCCGAAAGCAAATTTCGAATTGTCTGAAAACCTGCTGGAGGCATTCATATCATTAGTGATATCGCCAAAATAGGATAGGGTTCCTGGACTTAACTTCAGCGAAAAATCCTCAAGCCTGGTTCCCTGTCCATGAGACGACGAAAGCCCGAGCGGAATCATCAGCGCTACCAATATCAATTTGTGTAAACTGTTTTTTTTCATTGTTGGTTGGTTTTAATGTTGACTTAACCAGATAGATATACTATAAATCGAAAGTTCTGTCAAAAGTACGAATTCATTAAGCATGGCAAGGCCTTTAGATCGTCCGATAATCGACCATTTATAAACTTTTTATTAACACACTTGTTTGTCAGAAGCATCTGACAGCTCTATGCCGGATTTTTGTATTTTCGCCTGATAATTTTGGAGAAACTATGAAAAAGCATGCCAACCCGTTGATTATTTTATTGATATTGATAACCGGTGCTTTCAGTCCGGCCCGATCACAGTCAACCGCTGACTGGATTAATGGTTTTCCTGATGGATGTACCTCGGTAACTGCCGGTAAGCTTGCAACATCAGATGGTTCGGTGTTTACATCTCATACTGATGATAGTCACAGGACTCGCTCATCCATCGAAATTGTTCCTCCGGCAGCTTATTCAGGCAGCTCAACCACAGATGTTCACAGGAGGGTGGGCGATGATACCAAAGCCATGCCTTCCTATGCATTTGTTAAAACAGGAGAGATTCCGCAAGTCGCCAATACTTTTGGTTATATCAATTCCGCATATCCTTGCATGAACCAATATCAGCTTGGAATCGGCGAATCCACATTCGGTGGCCGTGCGGAACTACGGTCAAATGCCGGCATCATCGACTGCCAGGACTTGATCCGGCTTATGCTGGAGCGTTGCAAAACAGCCCGTGAGGCAATTAATCTTACCCGTGAACTACTTTCAAAATACGGGTGGAGTGATGCGGGAGAATGTCTTACCATTGCTGATAAAAATGAAGTGTGGCACCTTGAAATTGTCGGGCCCGGCAAGGATTTGATTGGTGCCGTTTGGGTGGCACAAAGAGTTCCGGATGATCATATCGCAGTAAATGCCAATGCCAGTACGATCAAAGAGGTGAACCTGAAAGATGAAGCTAACTTTTTGGCTTCAGATAACCTTTATGAAGTTGCCAAAGCAAACGGATGGTGGAAGGAAAACGAAACCTTCCGGTTTTGTTATGCCTATGCCCCGGAAAGCAGAACAAGTATCGCTTCCCGAAGACGCGAATGGAGAGTGTTTGACCTGCTCGCCCCATCATTGAAGCTGGATCCTTATGCCGAAAATTATCCTTTTTCTGTAAAACCTGATAAACTGGTCTCCAAAGACGACCTGATCAGAGTGTTTAAAGATTACTACGAAGGAACTGAGTTCAACTTCATCAAAGATATTACCGTTAC
>JAQWAJ010000418.1 GCA_028707745.1 Bacteroidales bacterium
TATGTCCATTCACGAAATCGCTGGCTTTGGACGCCAGGTAGAGTGCGGCATTGGCCACATCTTCCGGCTCGCCCCAGCGGCCTGCCGGTGTGCGGGTCATAACAAGATCGTTGAACGGATGGTTGCCTTCACGAATCGGGGCAGTTTGCTCCGTGGCGATGTAACCCGGACCGATGCCGTTAACCTGAATGTTGTATTTTGCCCATTCGCAGCACATATTGGCAGTCAGGAGTTTCAGCCCCCCCTTGGCCGATGCGTAAGCCGATACGGTGTTCCGGCCATACACGCTCATCATTGAGCACATGTTGATGATCTTACCGCTGCGCCTTTCAATCATCCCGGGCGCCACCCGTTTGGCCAGGATCAGCGGAGCCACGAGATCGACATCCAGAACCTCCCGGAATTCTGATACATCCATCTTTAATATCGGAATACGCTTGATGATTCCGGCATTGTTGACCAGAATATCTATCGGGCCCAAATCTTGTTCTATTTTGCTGATGGCCTGATCCACCGCTTTTTCATCGGTCACATCGAACACCAGGCAGTAAACATCGACTCCTGCCAGCCGGTACTCCTCCTTGCAGGCATCGAGCCTGGCAGCAGAACGGCCATTGATGCATACTCTGGCACCGGCCTGACCGAGAATCTTCCCGATAGCCATACCAATGCCGTGTGTGCCCCCGGTAATCAGGGCCACTTTGCCGCTTAAATCAAATAAATCTGCAATCATCTTATTGATATTGAATGAGATTACCGGAGCTGATCAGCTGTATAAAAGTCCATATCGCTATAATCCAGATTTTCCCCGGCCATTCCCCAGATAAACGTATAGCTGGATGTGCCGGCGGCGCTGTGGATGCTCCACGACGGGGAGAGTACAGCCTGTTCGTTTTTCATAAACAGATGCCGGGTTTCATCGGGTTGCCCCATGAAATGGCAGATAGACTGCCCTTCCGGTACCTCAAAGTAAAAATAGGTCTCCATCCGGCGGTCATGCGTATGTGCCGGCATGGTATTCCACACGCTGCCTGGTTTGAGTTCCGTCATGCCCATCTGAAGCTGACAGGTATTCACCACCTCTTTGACCATCAGCCGGTTGATCTGCCTTTCATTGGATTCCTGCAAACTGCCCATCTGCAAAACCACAGCCTCCTTCAGGGTGATCAGTCGGGCAGGGTAGGACTGATGAGCAGGGGTCGAATTCAGATAAAAACGGGCCGGCTGAAGCGGATCGACCGACTCGAAAACCACTTTTTCAGTTCCGCGGCCCAGGTACAGAGCCTCTTTATGATGGATATCAAATACCTCCAGATCGGTAACCACTCTGCCTGTTCCACCCACGTTGATGATGCCCAGCTCGCGCCTTTCGAGAAAGTACGATGATTTCAGCTGATCGACCGTTTCGAGAACCAACGGTTTGGTTACCGGAACAGCGCCACCGGTAATGAACCGGTCGTACAGGGAATATACCAGGTTAATGGCATCGGCCTCCATAACCGTTTCTATCAGGAACTCCTCCCGGATACGCCGGGTTCCATAAGTTTTAAAATCCTCGGGATGAACGGCGTAACGGGTGGTACATTTAATACTCATAGCTTAATGTCTTATTTATAATACTTTTTTATTTTCCAGTAACCGCCTTTGTCTGGACCAATTCGCTCCAAATCCCCTCTGATTTTCATTTTGCTCAGCCAATACTCAATCCCCCTACGTGTCAGTTTTGTAGCCACTGCCATTTCATTTACCGTGATCTTTGGATTCGCCTGAACAAGAATTTTGATTATTTCTTCCACAGTTTTCTCCACAGTTTTCTCCACAGTTTTCTCCACAGTTTTTCCCGGCCTTTGCAGTCGAACGGTAAATATTCCATCGGTACTATAATCTGGTTTTTGTAAACCGGCCTCGATCATCAGTGCATTCATCCTGGTAATTCCTGAACCAATTTGTTCGACCAAATGCATTCGCGCGAAAAGACCAAAAACGAGAGGATTTCTTGAGTGACTTTTTTTACCAAACTCCGAAGGCCTTATGGCACTTACCAATCCTCCCGGGTTACTGATTTCTACCCGATCATCAAACAGCTCAATTGTGGTTGTAGCCCCTTTGTCATAATAATCCCGGTGTGACAAGCTGTTTATTAATGCTTCTTTGAATACAGTTTCAGGGATTTCCCAAATCTCTTTTCTGGGTCGGGCCCCTTGGTTTTCAATATCATATTTGATGTTCAACTTTTCAGAAAGCCAACGCATGGCTTTGGTGAATTGAAGGAAAACCGGCCCGCCAAATGATTTGTCATCTAAAATAAACCGCTTTTCATAACCTTTGAAGGATACACATCTTATGATGGCTTGCTCAAAGTATAGCTCTGGTTGTTTTCCAAAAAATAAGACGGCTCCGTTTTTAAACCTGTCTCCAGCTGTTATTAGCTTAAGATTGCTAAATATTTGATCGTCAGATGCGTTTTGACTTAAATGGGCCGCAATTTTGAAGGTAGTAATGAAGTCATTATCCACTTCAGATGAGGACGAAAACTCATTACACTGACCTTCGTCAAAGTAGATCTTCCCTGATTGTTGAAAGAAATCCCTCATTTGTTCAGCAGTTGTCAGTTTCTGAGAATTTGGCCCGATACGAACAAATATCGCACCTGACAGGACATAGG
>JAQWAJ010000419.1 GCA_028707745.1 Bacteroidales bacterium
ACTCCAAAAGACAATACCGTTTTTCAATACAGTGTTACATCCGGTGTTAAACCAGCACTTAGCCATTGGAACTTGAATGTCATGCCAGATCTGACGGGCGGAGGCATTCACCATGTTGTCATTCTCCGATCTTCAGAATGGCTTACGAGTTACGGACCTGATGGTTCTTTAAGAAAACTCGGTGGAAATTATTGCTGGCTTCCCTGGTTGAAGTTCGACCGCCCTTATCGTGATGGTGAAACCAGAACGATCTCTTTTACTTTGCAAGGGCATTGGTATGTGGGTGATATTACTTGCATTACTAAAAGCGGTACCATCTTCATCGTATCGAATATTCCCGGGCCCGTACAGGTTCAGGTTATTGCGCCGGCAGCGAACACAATCAGTGTCAGCAACATTACCAATAATGGAGCCGAAGTAACTGCCAGTGTCACTGACGGTACTACGGGTGACATCACCGGGCGTGGCGTATGTTGGTCAACCGTTTCCAACCCAACTATTGCTGACTCCTACACCTCAGATGGAACAGGTGCAGGTGAATTCACGAGCATACTGACTGGGTTAGGCAGAAACACAACTTATTTTGTCAGGGCATACGCCACTACCGGTCAAGAGACTGTTTACGGAAATGAAATCAGCTTTACTACAACAAATGTCAGATAAGCTATTCTTCCTGACTTCTGTTCAATATTGATCAGAGTCATGGCTTTGGTTATCCGTAATAAAAGAGGCCCAACCTGTAAAAAGTTGGGCCTCTTTGCGGAGAAAGAGGGATTCGAACCCCCGGTACCCGAAGGGTACAACGGTTTTCGAGACCGTCCCGATCGACCACTCTGGCATTTCTCCGATCGTGACGGCAAAAGTAACAAAATTTCAATATTTTCAGCCCGATTGATCAGGGTTCGCGCTTTTATAACAACTTTGCACGAGCCATACTTGATAAATATGTTTGCAACGATTTTTTCAAATACAACTGTATTCTCGATGGGACGGGGTCCCCGCTTTCGCGGGGATGACAAATCTGCCGTGAATGGGATTGAAAACCTTGAATTAAGGCCGTCACCCGTCACTCGTCACTCGTCATTATTCCTTCTGCTGATTTTTCTAACCTCCGCTTCGCTCTCTGCCCAATCCGTGAAAATCGGCCTTCTTAAATATTCAGGTGGTGGCGACTGGTACGTCAACCCCACCTCGCTGCCAAACCTGATCAAATACTGTAACGAGACCCTTCACACGGATATCGACATTAACCCTATTTCTATAGAGCCTGGTAGCAGGGACCTTTTCTCGGTTCCGTTCATACACATGACCGAACACGGCAATGTTTTGTTTTCTGCACAAGAGGCTGAGAACATGAGGCATTACCTTATAGCCGGCGGATTCCTGCATATCGATGATAATTACGGCATTGACCAATTTGCCCGACGTGAAATGAAAAAGGTTTTCCCTGAACTTGATTTTTTGGAATTGCCTGCCTCCCACCCGATATACCAAAAGCCCAATCTTTTTCCCGATGGACTTCCTAAAATCCATGAACATGATAACAAACGTCCTCAGGGATTTGGGTTGATTTGGGAAGGAAGACTGGTTTGTTTTTATTCTTATGAAAGCGACCTTGGCGATGGATGGGAAGACCCCCAGGTCCATAACGATTCAGAATCCACCAGGCTTAAGGCACTGAAAATGGGCGCCAATCTGATACATTACGTGTTCACCGAAAAGTGATGATTACTGTTTTTCTACGAAGGACGAATCTTGGATTTCCAGTAATAAGGCAATCCCACAACCAGATAACGCTTTTGGTTAGAATAATCTGTGAGCTCCAGTCCGACCGGAATGACCAGTAACTCTCTGTGTATCCGGATATTCCGTATGGAGTGGAACATTATGGTGGTCAGAGTCCCATCTTTTGCAGCAAAGATCAGACGATTGTGCATAAGCACGATCCGTCCTTCGTTTGACTCATCGCTTTGCTCATCAACAGAGCATATCAATCCCCCTGATGTACTTATTGAATCTTCCTTTTCCTCCGGATAAGGCGTGGAGATTTTTAGCTGATCCCATTTTTTCTTCTGGACCGAATATGACCAGATAGCCAGCAGACTTAAGAACAATAACAGGATAGCTCCTCCAGCAAGAAAAGCAGGAATATCTGCTTTATTAAAAGCCAAACTGAACGATAACAATAATCCGATAAGGAACAGTAAGTAAACAACTTTGCCAAGTAAAAGACGATAGCGGTACATCCAGTCGGGTAACCGGAGGTGCATGAATAACAAGCAGGGAATGGCAATGGCAAGAGCTATCGCGATCATGATAATAAAGATTCCGGGCTCGAACCAGTGTTTATAGATAGAAAAAGCAATGATGATCAGGAGTAAAGCCAGTAGTTTGATTTTTTGATTTTTCTGTCGCCGGGGAGAGGTCGTTTCCTGAGTAGTTATACCATTTTTATGTTTCATCTGTTTGATAAGCCACTTGATACCAATCACCAAAAAGACTAACCCGGTAATGAAAACACCAGCATAATGTCTTGGAGCATAAGCCCGGAAAATGGCCCGGTTCTCTTTTTCTCCGTCAAAATTGCAATCGTCGGCCAGAAGTGTACGATTTATGACCGGGTAATACCGAATAATCAAACCTTTGCCGGGGCCAGCGA
>JAQWAJ010000420.1 GCA_028707745.1 Bacteroidales bacterium
ATTCTTTACCCGGTCGCTGAAAAATCCGGATATCCAAAGATCTGCCGCCCGGCATGATGATGGCCTGCCCCTTGACGGATTAATTGCCAAATCAGCAAAGCTTCTGTCTGAATCAGGCAATCTTGCTCTGATATTGCCTGTCGGCCGGGTTCCCGAGGCTTTAGATAGTGCCTCGGCTAACACTTTGCACCTGCACAGGCGAACGGATGTCAGGGGAAATGCCAATGCCCCGATAAAACGATCGCTGCTTCAATGGGGAAAAGAACCGACCACCTGTGTGACCTCAGAGTTGGTGATTGAAACCGGTCAGCGGGGAGTGTATTCCGACGAATATCGCAGACTGACCGAGGCGTTTTATCTGCCCTGAATTAATTTTCCACCTCTTCTTCAATGAACCTGATTCCATACTGTTCCAGTTCCGTCAGAATCGGCAGATAGAATTCGGGTTTGGTCGGTACCTGAACACCCGTGGCGAGAATCGTGCCGTTCAGTACAAGGCGTGTGGCAATGGCCAGAGGAGTACCCACGGTCATGGCCATCGCAGTCTGGTGCTGGTCTTTCCCGATCACTACCAATGAGGATTTGTGCTGGTGGGCTTTCCCTTTATACTGATAATCATATATGTGCTGCATGACGAGGATATCCTTGTCATTGGGTTCCAATCCCCATTTCTGCTCCAGTTTGTGCTGAAGAATCTGGGCCGGGGTGGCATTCGACAGACCAACCGGCGTTTCGTCGAACATCCCAAGCCAGGATAATTTGCTCATCAGAACACCCGTTGCCGGGATGTTCAGATAAGAGGCGAGCCTTTCCTGAATCGTGCCTTCGCTGCCGGATGGCAAAAATGAATCAGTAAACTGATACCAGGTCTGATTGCCTGAATAATCCATGGTATAGCTGTCGTCAGTCATGCCGAGCTGAACGAAAATATTCCAGGCCTCGCAGTATCCGGGGCGCCTCATGGTGCCGCGGATCAGGGTTTTGATATCCGGCAGGCTGTAAACCTCCCTGTATTTCAGGGAGTCGCGGTTCGGATAAACTTCAAATTCGCCCAGGTCAAGAACGGAGATCATTTCGGCTGACCGGTATAACTGATGGTACGGGATATACTTATACTGACCGTTGCGGATGTACATCGATGTTCCCTGCGCGGCAAGTACAACATTCCTCGGATTCCAGGTAAACTTATAGTTCCATGGATTATTGTCGTATTCCGGAGCAATCAGCCCGCCGGTATACGATCTGAATCCGGTCAGTGTACCTCCTTTGGAGCGGATCGCATTGATTCCACGCATAGCCGACATGTGGTCGATACCCGGATCGACGCCCAGCTCGTTGAAAAGCAGCAAACCTTTCTGGCGGGCCTGATAATCCAGACGGCGCACCTCGGGAGAAACATACGAAGCGGTCAGCATACTCCGGCCGGCGGCCAGACAGGCTTCTGCCACCATGGGGTGAAACCTCGCCGGTAACATCGAAATGACTAAATCTGAATCTTTGATTTGTTTGATTTTTTCAGCTTCGTTGAAAATGTCAAAGGCGATGGCTTTCCCGCGGGGATGGCCATTGATTTTCAACTCCGCAGCTTTCGGGTCGATATCGCCGACGGTAAGTTGCCAATTTTCTTTTTCTGCATGCACGAGCAAATATTCAATCAGGCTTGAGGTGCTTAATCCGGAGCCCAGGATCAGAATTCGTTTCATTTTTTTCAGGTATTCGGTTGTTCAGCTAAAGTAAACAATTGCATTGGGATCAGAACGATTTGATCAGGGCAACTAAAGGATAAATTTTATCTTTGTTCAAATCGAAATTAAGAGGATGGCCTTAAACGAACCACTGGTGGATACCCCGCTGATGCGGCAGTATATGTCGGTAAAACACAAATACCCCGATGCAGTATTGCTGTTCCGGGTTGGGGATTTTTATGAAACCTTTTCCGATGATGCAATCAAAGCCTCAAAAATCCTGGGCATCACGCTCACCCGACGGGCCAACGGCGCTGCCTCTTTTGTGGAACTGGCCGGATTTCCCTATCATGCGCTGGATACCTATCTGCCTAAACTCGTCAGGGCTGGTGAACGGGTGGCCATTTGTGAACAACTCGAAGATCCCAAGCTGACCAAAAAAATCGTTAAAAGAGATGTTACTGAGCTTATTACGCCCGGTGTTTCGATTAATGACCAGATCCTCGAACACAAGGAGAATAATTTTTTGGCAGCCGTTCATATCGATCGTCAGGCCGCCGGTGTTTCGTTCATGGATATCTCGACCGGTGAATTTGTAACCGCCGAGGGCTCTTTTGATTACATTGATAAACTACTGAGCAATTTTGCCCCGAAGGAGGTGCTTTTCGAGCGGGGTAAGGAAAAATTGTTCGAGAGCTATTTCGGATACAAGTTTTACACCTATAAGCTCGACGACTGGATTTTTACGGTAGATGCCGCCAACGAAAGGCTCCTTCAGCAATTTGAAACCGCCTCTTTAAAAGGTTTCGGGATTGCCAATATGGAGTATGCCACCATTTCGGCCGGCGCCATTCTCCATTATCTGGATCTGACACAGCACGAACGAACCAAACATATCCTGTCGATTGCCCGGATTGAGGAAGATAGCTATGTGTGGCTCGACAAATTCACGATCCGCAACCTGGAGCTTTT
>JAQWAJ010000421.1 GCA_028707745.1 Bacteroidales bacterium
CAGGCAGCAAGTAATCACATATATGGCAAATACTTGTAAACCAAGGTCCTGATCTCATCTGTTTTCCCATATAACCGCTCACTCAGTCCCTGATCTTCAAAGGAACTCAGTTTGCGGATAAAACTGTCAATCGTTTTTACGGGAAAAATGCCGTCTTTCTTAAAGGCCGCCCTGTTCTGCTCCAGCAAACGGGCCGAGCCATAACAGCAATCAGGCAGTTTGGCCAGCATATCGAGCTTCTTTTTATTCTCCGGATCAAAGATATTCACGTCAACATACAGTGATTCAGCCTTCTCCAGACTCCCCGGCATCTCAAGCCCGTGCAATGTCGCCACAACCAACCCTGCAAACAGGTGATACAAGTCAGCCGACCCGTCAGGACTTCTTATCTCAATGGTTTGTTTGCTGACGCCCTCGTATTTCAGGCTGTTATCCTGCGGATTAGCATCACTGACCATGTTGGCGCCTCCGAGCCACCCCAGGGGCACCCTTACCAATACCGACCGGTTGCGGTCACCCCAGCAAATATTTGTTGGAGCTTCCTGATGAGGCACCAGCCTTAAATAGGAGGTGGGTATCGAATTACCGAAGGCAGTCAGCGGACCGGCCAGGTCCATCAGGCCACCGATCATTTTCTTGGCCGTATCGCTGAGATGGTTCTGCTCAACCATCATGTTCTGACCATCCTTTTCCAGATACATGTGTACGTGCAAGCCTGATCCGGCTTTGCCAACCGTAATTTTCGGAGCAAAACTGATGTTTACCCCATATTTTTCACCCAGCTGACGGAGTATCCATTTGGCCAAAACCAGCTGGTCAGCAGCATTCTCAACATCGACCGGTAAAAATTCAATCTCGTGCTGCTCAAAACTTTCCGCATCCGTACTGAAGTTGCCGACCTCACTGTGGCCGTATTTGATCATGCCGCCACACCGGGCAATCAGGTCCATGGCTTCGAGCCGGATAAATTCAAAATTGCTGTATGGGCTGGCAGAATGATATCCCTTTTGATCCTCGGCCGGATAAAGCTCCTCCTTTTTCCCTTGCACATAATACTCAAGTTCGCCCATTGCCTTGAATGTCAACCCGGTACGTTCCTTAAACAACCGGTTTGCCTTCCGCAGGATGTATTCGGGAGCAGTTTCAAGCGGCAAACCGGCATTGGTATAGAAGGAACACAGAATATCCAGTGTCGGAATGCTTGAAAACGGATTTACATAAGCCGTGGAATACCGCGGTATCACATATAAATCACTGGATGCAGCCTCGATATACGAAAAGAGGCTGCTTCCGTCAACCCGTTCTCCGGTTGATAAAATGTTCTCCAGATACTCCAGACTGTGAATGGCAAAGTTCAATAACTTCAACTTTCCATCTTCTGCAACATACCTGAAATTCAACATCTTGATGTTATTTCCGGCAACAAACCGGACAATATCATCCCTGGTAAAATCTTTCGAGGATTTCTGCAAATATTGTTCAAGCGAATTTGCCCGGTAAGAGAAGCTATTTTCTATCATATCTATTTCAATCCTTCAATTTGTTCACGTAACGCCCGAATTTTGGCCTCGGCATCAGCCATCTTAGCCCTCTCGGTTTCAACAACCTGAGCAGGGGCATGATTGACAAACCGCTCATTCCCCAATTTTTTCATCACCGTGTCGAGAAATCCCAGCGTATAATCCAGCTCCTTCTGAAGTTTCTCTGTTTCAGCTGCTGCGTCAACTGATCCGGCAAGTGGCACATAGTATTCCACCGATCTGATAACCTGACTGGCACAGCCCGGTGAATTCTGATCGATTTCAGCGATCGCTTTCAGATTCAAAAGCTTGATTAAAATGGAATCCAGATAATGATCATAGCTGACTTCTGAAGTTTTCACTTCCATCGAAAGCTCCGTCTTGAACGGGATATTTCGGTCGGCCCTTACCGAACGGACAAATCCGGTTACCTCTTTCATCCGCTCGAACCGTTCGATCATTACAGGATCGAAATTACCGGCTTCGGGCATGGGGGTCACCATCACGGATTCCCCAGGCTTTCTTTCGGCAACCCGCTGCCAGATCTCTTCGGATATGAATGGTACAAAAGGATGGAGCACCAGCATCAGCTTTTCCAGAACCGCAAAAGCCTGGTCACGCGTAGTTTTATCGATAGGCTGGCCGTATGCCGGTTTGATGATCTCGAGATACCACGATGAAAAGTCGTCCCAGAATAATTTGTAGGCTGCCATCAATGCTTCCGACAACCGGTATTTTGCAAAATGATCGTTCAGAATACCCAACTCCTCATTCAGTCTGGAATCGAACCACTCATTGGCTAATCTGGCGGTTTCAGGCTGAGGTATGCTTTCTGAAACTTCCCATCCGGCAATCAGCCTGAATGCGTTCCATATTTTGTTTCCAAAATTCCTGCCTTGCTCAGTCAATGATTCATCAAACAACAGGTCATTGCCGGCTGAAGAACACAACAACATTCCTACCCGAACACCATCGGCACCATATTTGGCAATCAAATCCAGCGGATCCGGAGAATTGCCCAATGATTTCGACATTTTGCGGTGCTGGGCATCCCTTACCATACCGGTCAGATAAACCGCGCTGAAAGGTTTGGTATCCCGATATTCATACCCGGCGATAATCATCCTGGCTACCC
>JAQWAJ010000422.1 GCA_028707745.1 Bacteroidales bacterium
TGTTCCACCGTCCCCCGGCACTGCGGGCACCCATACCAGATAGGTCGGTTGCGTAGGCTGACTTAGATAATCGAAAAACAATCATTACAGAATGCCGTGTTCTATCCGGATCAGTTCGTTTCGGATCAACTGTATTCCCATATAACTGTCAAGTAATTCCTTGGGTTTGACCCCACCAAGAGCTACGTTAGGGATATTGAGCCAGGAATCAAGTTTCTTTTTATTGCCGAACACAGTGGTTGCCTGTTTGTAAAGCAGTATGACCCCGAGAATATGTTCCGATACCACCGGATCGAAGGATTTTTCTTCTTTTTGATAACGCTGCATGGTTCGTTCTGACAGGTGAAGAAAACCGGACCATTCATTGATTGAAAAGGGAAATGATTTTGTGAGTGCTACAAACCTGGGATAAACGATTCCTTTTCTGGCCACTTGGATCAGATATAATGCATCATTTTCTTCAATGGATTCATAGGAGATCTGGCCGTCAGGAATTTTGTAACTTTTCATCGAACCGATTTTTAACAAAAATACGACAGTTGACGAAAAAAATACGACAATTGGCAAAATTTATTTTCAGTGAAAATAAACCAGCCTGCTTTGATTTTGTATCTTTGAATGTGTCCCCCTCACATTTGATCTGTACTTGCGGAAATCATGGCAAATGATTCAATAATCAAATGCAGAATTATTCTGCTTTGTGTAGGCTTGTTATTAGTGATACCGGGTATTTCACAGGTTACCGTTAAAAATGTAACAGGTTATATCTATGATTCGGCTGGGTTGGCTCCTATGCCCAATGTGAACGTGGTTCTGTCGGGAGATGGGAGGAGCGTAACAAGTAACCGATCCGGATATTTCAAAATGGCTTTTCGCGGCAAGTCTAACAAGCTCTTGTTTAGTTACATGGGATATGTCGCAAAGGAGATTACGGTTACAGATACCACAAAGATGCCCCTTAGAGTTTATTTGGCTCTGGAAATTAAAAACATCGGAGAGGTTAGAATTGTTAACGAAAGATTCCGGAATATACTGGAGGGAGACAGCCTTAGGGTGCTGGATTACGAAATCAGGAACAACCGGCTTCTGATTCTTGCCCAATCGGCCAACGATTCTCTGAAACAGCGGATTTACCTGACCAGTTTGGGCGGATATATCTATTCATACCGAAACCTGAAGGATGTCGGGAAAGAAATTAAATTCCCCGATGAACCAGGCAAACGACAAGTATATCTGTTCAAGGATTCTTATGGGGAGGTGCAACTTCTTGCCCGGACACGTGTATGGCAGATTTTTATTAAAGATGATCATATCTATTTACTGTATCCCAATAAATATGAGACTTGCACAAAAAATCTGTTCCCAATAAAGTGCAGGTTGAACAACAAGCTGTTTTTCCAGGAGGCTGACGACAAATCCAATGCTACCTACTTCCTGGTCAGAGACTCCGATACCATTAAACGGGTGAAATTGATCACCGATGAATATAACAAAGTGAGATACCTGCGCCAAAGGGCAGTGAAGGTGCCTCTCCTGGTTTATAACCAACAGCTCGTTCTTTTCAATTTTTACAGGAACGAAATCGAATTTTTCAATGAACAGGCCAGATCAGTAAAAAAAGTTCCGACTTTGTTCCATACCCGATGGTATTACGATCAGATGGGTAAGAAAGCTTACGATCTTGATGCCATCAATTTCACCCAACAGATTATTCATGATCAGGTAACAAATCGGGTATACTCAGTTTGGAAAACGGTCCTGACAGGCAGATACACCCTCAAGGAACTGGATATCAACAACGGAATATTACTGAGAGAAATACCGATATCGGATCATCCATTTATCGACAAGATTTTGATCAATGATAACCGGGTCTATTTTATGTTTCGAGACAGGGCAGAGCAGAAATTTAAGAGTCTATATACAATGACTATTTGAAGTAGATAAAAGAGTACTTAAAGTATTTAAAGTACTTCGAGTACTTAAAGTTAAAATGGTGTATATGAAGCTGTTAGTGATTTTTATTTTGGGGATGTCAATAGGGCTTGGACCGCTGTTTGCCCAGCAACCGGTAGCGAACAGGGATACCGGATCGTTTAGGGACGATCGGGATAATCAGACTTATAAGTGGGTGAAGATCGGAGAGCAGGTGTGGATGGCACAAAACCTGAATTATGCTGAATCAAAAGGCTCATCCTGTTATCATTACGATAGTATTATTTGCTGCACCTACGGAAGATTGTATTTATGGGAACAAGCCCTGAAGGTATGTCCCGATGGCTGGCATTTGCCTTCAAAGAGTGATTGGTCTGTTCTTGAGAATTTTCTGGAGGATCAGGCTGGAGAAAAAATGAAAGAGTCGGGCAATGCCCACTGGAAGGGTCCGGATGCTGTAGTTCGGGGCGATAGCGGTTTTAATGCCCTGCCGGCCGGTTATTTCGGGCGGGATGATAGTAACCGGCCCTATCATGCAGGGATTGGTGATTTTGCCTATTTCTGGGCAGCAACAACCGCAACTCCGGCCAACAAAGGCTGGTCACGGTATCTCTACTCGATGGACGGCGTACTGCATCCACATGAGGAGTGGAAAGTCTTTGGTTACTCAGTAAGGTGCCTCCGAAACTAATAGCCTGCGATTTTTACCACACCCACT
>JAQWAJ010000423.1 GCA_028707745.1 Bacteroidales bacterium
GCAGTCCCTTTTTCACCTGAACAAACTGGCTTTGACCAGCAGAATTGGGCAGGTTTTTCATCAATAATTGCGATAGTTCTCTTTCCAGACTATCCAGCATAAATCCGGATTGATTTTCATGAATCCGGGAAAAGCCCGTTACCATTCGCGATTGCCCTTCTGTCAGATGTTCATACTGTGATTGAAAAACTTCAGTAAGAATTTTGAGCGTATTCACACAGACCCCGGGATCAGTGCAATCAAACGATAATTTCAGTAAATCTGAATTCCTTATCCGGGATATCTTTACCGATGAAATCTGAAGTACACTATAATGAGATTTTGAGGATTGAAGAGTTTTTGCGATAAAGTTATCCGGCGTTGCATTTTTATAGGAAGTCAGGCCCTCAACCAGTTTTTCATACCTCGATTCATCCTTATTCACTGCCCTTGAAAACATTCCGGTTGTATCAACCTGCACTGGTTTCTGAGCCAGGATCGTTGAATCTACCCAATAAGGTTCAGAGACCTTTCCGACTACCAATCGCTGTCCTCCTTGAAACGGTGGCATCGGGTTATTCATCCGGGCAAGTTCATTCATATATAATCCGAAACGCATGCAGATCTCATCAGGAGAATCACCGGCTTTTAACGTATAATACTCCTTCTTTATCCGGAATTTTCTCAACTTTATTTTGACTGCCTGAGTTACGGTCAATGTATCATGTTGAATCTCCGCTTTCTGAGCAGTATCCTCAGCTGACTGATCAATTCTTTCCACTATTTTTTTTACCTCGTCAGGGATTTCAGTCATCAAAGCCTGCCAGGTTTCAGGCTGGCAGAAAGCCGGATCCGGTTTAGTCAGCAAGAGGTGCCGGGCCATCAGCCGTATGGCCGTTTTCTCCATTGTTTCACGGCTTTTTAATATATGAATCAGATTTTCCGAGCGAATAGTCTGTTCCCTGTTTTTGAGCCGGATATCTGCTCCTTCACCATTTTCGTATCCAGGTCCGATTCCAGTATAAATAGTGGATGAAGCCGTATAGGTAACCAGGTTCCAGGTAAATATAAAAATCAGACAGGCCATAACAATCCCAATTCCCAGAATCAGTCCGGAACGCTTTACCAGAATTCTTTTAAAGTAAAACAGGCTCATTAATTTTGCTTAGTAACGGAAACAACCACCTCTGCCAGCTTCCGGTTACATGAGTAAAAATAGAACAATTTGGCGTATCTCATCATGATATCCACCTATTTAGGCCAACTGAGCGATTATAAGTAGTGCGTTCTTTGATTTCTTTACGGGATACTGTTATCTTAGGGTTTCCGTTTTTATAAAGATATTCAATCCGTAATTTCATTCAGGTTCAATTATTTACATAAAATCAGACGCTCATGAAAATCTCCATTGTAGGAACCGGTTATGTTGGTTTAGTCACCGGAACCTGTTTTGCTGAAACCGGTGTAACTGTCACCTGTGTCGACATCGATCAGAAAAAGATCGATTTGCTGAACACCGAACAAGTACCGATTTATGAGCCGGGATTAGAGGACCTCATCAAGAGGAATGTAGAAAAGGACCGATTGTTTTTCACCACAAATATTGAAGAGAGTCTCGACGGAGCCAATGTCGTTTTCATTGCTGTCGGAACCCCTCCGGATGAAGACGGCAGCGCTGATTTGCGCTATGTGCTTGGTGTAGCAAAGGATATCGGGAGGTATATGGACCATTATATGGTGGTGGTGACCAAAAGCACTGTACCTATCGGCACAGCAAGAAAAGTTCGTGCAGCTGTTCAGGATGAATTAGATAAACGTGGCGCTGATATAAGCTTTGATGTGGCGTCCAATCCTGAGTTTTTAAAGGAAGGGTCTGCTATTGCAGATTTTTTGAAACCTGACAGAATTGTATGCGGAATCGATTCTGATATGGCCGAGAAAACTCTGGCCCGATTATATAAACCATTCGTATTGAACGGACACCCGTTATTGTTCATGGATATCCCTTCTGCTGAAATGACTAAATATGCGGCAAATTCGATGCTAGCCACTAAAATCAGTTTCATGAACGACATCTCAAATCTTTGTGAAATAGTTGGCGCTGATGTGGATATGGTTAGAAAAGGTATCGGAAGTGATACCCGAATCGGTACAAAATTCATCTATCCGGGTGTCGGTTATGGCGGCAGTTGTTTCCCAAAGGATGTAAAGGCGCTCATTAAAACTGCCTCTGAATTCGGATATACCATGCGGGTTTTACAGGCAGTTGAGGATGTAAACGATGACCAGAAAAAAGTTATGTTTCATAAAGTCAGCAAGTTCTTCAACGGAGACCTGAAAGGAAAAAACATCGCGGTGTGGGGACTGGCATTCAAGCCCAATACCGACGATATGCGGGAAGCTCCGGCTCTGGTATTTATTAAACAAATGGCAGAGGCTGGTGCCAGGGTTGTCGCCTATGACCCGGTGGCCATTGAAGAAACCAAAAGAAAAATCGGAGACGCAATCAGTTACGTTCATGATCAGTATGAGGCAGTTATCGACGCTGATGCCCTGGTATTACTCACCGAGTGGAATGAATTTCGCGTACCGAAATATAAAATCATGGCCAAACTGATGAAAAATCATGTGATTTTTGATGGCCGGAATATTTACGATGCCGATGAAATGG
>JAQWAJ010000424.1 GCA_028707745.1 Bacteroidales bacterium
GGATGAGCCAACCAACCATCTGGATGCAGAATCGGTGCAATGGCTTGAAATGCATCTTCAGAACTATAAGGGAACCGTTATTTCTGTTACCCACGACCGATATTTTCTGGACAATGTTGCCGAATGGATTCTCGAATTGGACAGGGGCGAAGGAATTCCATGGAAGGGGAACTATTCATCCTGGCTCGATCAGAAGACAAAAAGGCTGCAAATGGAGGAGAAAACCGAAAGTCGCCGGCGCAAAACTTTGGAACGGGAGCTCGAGTGGGTAAGAATGGCCCCGACGGCCAGGCATGCCAAGCAGAAAGCCCGTATCGGAGCTTATGAGAAATTATTGAACGAGGATACGCGGCAGAAAGAGGAACGCCTCGAGATATTTATCCCCAATGGACCCCGCCTGGGCAACAAGGTTATCGAGGTTAATTCTGTCAGTAAGGCTTATGGAGATAAACTGCTTTTTGAGAATCTCTCATTTTCGTTGCCACCGGCTGGAATCGTTGGCATAATCGGACCGAACGGAGCGGGAAAAACCACCCTCTTCAGAATGATTATGGGCCAAGAAACATGCGACGCCGGTGAATTTTCGGTAGGAGAAACTGTTGTTCTTGGATATGTCGATCAGGCTCATGTTGAGATTGATCCTGAAAAATCAGTTTGGGAAGTAATTTCGGGGGGCAACGAACAGTTTATGCTGGGAGGTAAACTGGTTAATTCACGTGCTTATGTTTCTCGGTTTAATTTTAACGGATCCGATCAGCAAAAAAAGTGTGCCGTTTTATCAGGCGGAGAAAGAAACCGGCTGCATTTGGCCATGACTCTGCGCTCGGAAGCAAATGTCCTGCTGCTTGATGAACCCACAAACGATATCGATGTCAATACCCTGAGGGCATTGGAGGAAGGCCTGGAAAGTTTTGCCGGTTGTGCAGTGGTCATCTCTCACGACCGGTGGTTCCTCGACAGGATCGCTACCCACATCCTTGCTTTTGAGGGTAACTCTTCTGTCTATTATTTTGAGGGCGGATTCACGGAATATGAGGAAAACAGAAAAAAAAGGCTTGGCGATGAGGGCCCAAAGCGAATCAGGTACAGAAAACTCGGGTAACAGACAGATCTCCTTGTTCTGATATTATGAGCTGTTAATCAAAAAGTTATTATCAGCTCGAATTCTGGTTGATATTCTATAACTTTAGTCAACCTAAAACCGTCATTTATTGGGAGGATTGACTATGGGTTTCTGCTTGAATAAGTTGTGGCTTGCAACAAGAATTGGTTCATGCCCGGATCTCTTATCTCCGACTATCCACCACTTTACTCAAGATAGGAATATCATGCCACCAGGTTGGGGTTCGGATAATACTAAAGCAAGAGTAAGTTAAGATTATGTTAACCTGGTATTTACATCAAGCATATCAAGCTACTCCTGAACGGTTCAAAAGGGATTTGTTGAGAGTATTTCTGATTTTACTTGCCGTCGGAATTCCAGGAAATACGATTGCTCAGTCAGAAAGCGAAGTAAAGGAGATGCAGGTTAAGGCTGCCTATCTGTATAATTTCACAAAATTTATATACTGGAACCACCTGGATGGGGCCGAAGAACCAGCTACTATAACACTGGGACTGATATCTGCCGATCGTATTGCCGATATTATTGAGGGATACACTAAGTTGACTTCAAAAAAACCTACGATTATCATAAAACGGATAACTGCGATTGATGATGAGCTTACCTCGTGTCAGCTCCTTTATATCGACCAGTCAGGCAAGGAGGAACTCCCTGTGATTTTAAGAAAGATTAATGGGTCCCCAGTGATCACGGTGAGTGATATTCACGGATTTGCCAACCGGGGAGGGATGATCGGATTTTATCTGGAGGATGGCCGGATAAAAATTGAAATCAACCTTTCGCAGGTTAACCAATCAGGTATGGAAATCAGTGCTAAACTGAAAGAAGTGGCAAGGATTATCAGGTAGGAGGATTATTATGAAGCAGGTTATCAGTCGATTGCGCATCAAAACAAAAGTGATTCTGATCATCACGATCATCAGTGTCTTGAGCGTTGTTTTGGTTGGTACCGCTGTTGTCTGTTTTGATCGGTACAATGCCAGGAAAGACCTGATCGCTGATATCTCCTCTATCAGCAGGCTTATTGCTGACCGTAGTTCAGCGGCCCTGGCGTTTCAGGATTCCCGTCTGGCGAATGAGAATCTCTCGGCGTTAAGCACCAAACCAGCTGTTAACAGTGCCTGGATTCTGAACGACAAATTTGAAGAGTTTGCGTCATACGGGTCGGAAAGAGTGGATACGTCACTGATCAGAAGAGTCGTGAAAAGTAATGGTTCGGCATTTCTCAATGGCTGCTATCTACATGCGGCTCCGATCAAAGTGGAAAATGATCAGGTTGGAACCTTAGTGATCAGCAGAAGCTTACATGATGTTCAGGAGAGAGTCAACTATTTTGTCCTGTTTATCATTTTAGTGATTCTGGCATCCTGCATCATTGCATTGGTGTTGTCATCGAGGTTGCAGGCCTATGTTTCCAAACCATTAATCCGGCTTGCGAAGATCGCTGAAGATATTACCCTCAATAATGATTATTCAAAAAGGGCGATTCACAGCAGCGATGATGAGATAGGACTCCT
>JAQWAJ010000425.1 GCA_028707745.1 Bacteroidales bacterium
TCCCTTCATTCAGCGACTGATCAAAATCGAGTCCGAGGTAAGTAAGGCGTTCGCATACAGATTGCCTGATTTCCGGTCCGTTTTCTCCGATTCCACCCGTAAAGATGATCAGGTCGACACCGTTCAGAACTGCTGCATAGGCTCCAATATATTTAAGTACCCTGTAGTTAAAGACATCGAGGGCCAGTTGGGCTCTTTTATTTTGAAGGTTCCATGCCTCGTTTTCGACCTCTCTCATATCGGAGGATACACCGGAGATTCCCAACAATCCGCTGTGCTTGTTCACAAAGGTATTGGCAGCCTGAAAATCAAGTTCTTCCTTGTCCATAATAAATGTCAGAGCGCCGATATCGAGATCACCACTGCGGGTACCCATTACCAGACCTTCAACCGGGGTGAATCCCATCGAAGTGTCCATTGATTTTCCGTTTAATATGGCTGCTATTGAGGCGCCATTACCCAAATGACAGGTAATGATCTTACTGGTTGAATAATCAAGTCCAAGTATTCCGCAGGCTTTCTTGGCCACATACCGGTGTGAGGTTCCGTGGAAACCGTAACGGCGGATTTTATGCTTGGTATATAACGAATATGGAATTCCATACATAAATGCATAGTCAGGCATAGTCTGATGGAAGCTGGTGTCAAAAGCAGCAACCTGGGGAATGCCCGGAATCAGTTGTGCCATGGCATCGATCCCTTTCATGTTAGCCGGATTATGAAGTGGTGCCAGTTCAAAAAGCTTGGTAATTTCTTCATGCGCTTCAGCATCAATGAAGGCGCTGTCGGAGAAATATTCCCCGCCGTGAGCTACCCGATGGCCAACAGCATCAATTTCATTCAGGCTGCTGATGCATCCGTGGTTTTTACTGGTCAAAACTCCCAGTATATACTCAATACCACTGGTATGATCAAGGACTTCACCTTCCAGGGTAACTTTCTGTCCATCTTGTTTGGTGTGTTTTAAGAAGGATCCCTTTAGTCCGATTTTCTCAACGACGCCTTTGCCCATAACGGTTTTATCCGTCATATTAAAGAGCTGATATTTAATGGATGAACTTCCGCAGTTCAAAACTAGAATCTTCATGTTCTTTCTGATTAATAAATAATGGTTTCGATCCGTTTCCCTTTCTCATCATACTTATAGAATCCTTGTTTGGTGATTCTGCCAAGACGGTTAGCCCTAACCATTCTTTTCAGTACCGGGGAAGCTTTGTATTTCATCTCGCCGAATTCTTCATACAGATTATCGAGCCAGCGCAAAATCTTATCGAGTCCGATTTTATCAGCCAGCTCAAACGGACCCATTCCAAGGCCGAGTCCAGCTTTGAGAGATAAATCGATATCTTCCATCGTTCCAACGCCTTCCATATAAACCGTGCAGGCTTCATTAATCAGGGTAGAGAAAATTCTCACCGACATCAGTCCGGGGCTTTCAGCCACCGGGATCATCTTTTTACCGATCAGTTTGACAAACTTCTTGACATTATCGTATGCCTCATCTGACGTATAAAGTCCGCGTGCAACTTCCACGATGTCGGCTTCAGGGCTCGAAGTGGAGAAGTGCAGGCTAACGCAGCGGTCCTTATATTTTAAATCGGCAGATAATTCCGTGGAAACAATTAAAGTTGAATTAGTTGCAATAATTGTGGTTGGACTTACATGCTCTTCGATTCTTTTAAAAACTTCTTTTCTGACAAAAACACGTTCCTCTTTAGAGCGTCCTTTTGTGGCTTCAATAACAAGGTCACATCCGGCCAGTTCGCTATATTGAATCGTTCCCTTGATCCGATTCATAACAGCACGCTTTTCACCGGCAGTCATTCCCCAGTGATCAATCATGTTCGTTAGTTCCGCATCGATTCCTTTCAGTGCAGCTTTAATTTTCTCATCATCCATTTCGATGAATACCACTTCAATTCCTTGCGAGGCAATCATCCGGGCTATGGTTTGTCCAACAGATCCGCAACCAACCAAACCGACTTTTGAGAACAATGTTTTCGCGCGGTTCTTTTTACTCAAAGCATATTGTTCTATGCTTTCAACTATGTCAGCCATAATATTCTATATGTTTAATAATCAATATTTACCAGCAGCCTGATTTGCGGTTATCGCAACAAGGTTAACGATATCACTTACTGAACAACCTCTTGACAGGTCATTGATTGGTTTTGCCATTCCCTGTAAAACTGGTCCGACAGCTTCGGCATTGGCAAGCCTCTGAACCAATTTGTAAGAGATATTACCGGTTTCAAGTGTCGGGAACACCAAAACGTTGGCACGCCCTGCAATTTTGCTGTTCGGGCATTTCAGGCGACCGACAGATTCGACGATAGCGGCATCAGCCTGCAATTCACCGTCGATCAGGAGTTCCGGGGCCATCTTTTTGGCAATTTCAGTAGCCTGAACGACTTTATCGACCATTTCGTGTTTGGCGCTACCTTTGGTTGAAAAGCTAAGCATGGCAACCCTTGGTTCAATCTCGGCAATGGTACGGGCTGTTTGAGCTGCACAAACAGCAATTTCAGCCAACTCCTGAGCGGTAGGATTAGGCGTTACGGCGCAATCTGCAAAAACCATGATCCCGTTTTCACCCCATTTTTTATCAGGCATCGACATGATAAATGCACCGGACAC
>JAQWAJ010000426.1 GCA_028707745.1 Bacteroidales bacterium
CTTATTGTCTTTTCTGGGTATTTGTTTGTTTGCCCCAATTGGATTTGCCGGTGGCATTGTAACAAATACAAACCAAAGCGTTGGATGGGTGCGCTCATTAGTCAGGGATGCCTCACTGGGTGTCGATGCGGTATATTACAATCCTGCCGGAACGGCAAGAATGGCTAACGGCTTTTATTTTGAGTTGAACAATCAAAGTGTTTTCCAGACTAAAACCGTTACAAATCAATTTCCTTATCTGAATAACAAAGAGTTTGTCGGTGATGTTAAAGTCCCTTTGTTTCCGACTGCAAATGTAGTTTACAAAAAGGGTGATCTCTCCATTTTCGGTGGGTTTGCCGTTGTTGGAGGAGGAGGAAGTGCCGATTATGCTACCGGACTTCCTTCCTTTGAAATTCCGATTTCCAGAATCCCGGCATCCTTGGTTGCCAGTGGAATTCCAACCACAGGCTACGATGCGGATATTTATTTTACAGGTTCATCGTCCTATATGGGGATCACCGTCGGAGCTGCCTATAAGATCAATGATTTTATAGCAGTAGGATTGGGACTCAGGTATATCATGGCGAAAAATACATACAGCGGATATATCAAAAACATCATGATTAACCCGACCTATCCTGCATTTGGATCTGAATACAACGGTTCGATGGTTCTTGCCAAGGATTTCTTCACTGACGGAGCTACTCTGCTAAATACCATGTCGGCAGGTTCTACCCAGATGGCCGCAGGCTTCGGGCAGATTGTTGCAGCTGGTGGAGGGGCGATCGCCCTTTCGAATGGTAAGGCAGTTGGACTGACCGATCAGCAGATTGCCCAGGCTCAGCAGCTAATCGGTGCAGCCGGGATGGATCCTTCAACGATGACTATTCAACAGGCCCAGGCAGTTTTAAACGCTGTTGCCCCGGTTTTCCTGGCAAAAGCTAATGCTATGACTACAAACGCCACCGCTACCAGCGATATTGAGGTCGATGCTGAACAAACCGGTAATTCTTTTACCCCGATTATCAGTGTCGATTTATCATTACTCGACGGAGACCTCGGTATTGCCATGAAATATGAGCATAAGACTCCGCTTGAAGTGAAAAATGCCACCGTTATTGATGGTTCCGGACTATTCCCACAAGGTGCAGTTACGCCTGCTGAAATGCCTTCGTTGTTCACGCTGGGTATTCGTTATAAGATCAACGAAAAACTACGTACGCAGATTGGCGCACATTACTTTGTTGACCGTAGTGCCAAATATGGTAAAAAGGATGCCTCATTATCTACCCCGACAAATCCTGTTTATGTTACTAACGGCGAAACAGTTCTCAGAACCGATGGAACTACCGGCGCTTATCTGACTGGTAACGGTTATGAACTGGGTATTGGTTTTGAATATGATCTGAACAAGGCACTTACCTTGAGCGCCGGGTACCTGTTCGCTGACAGTAAACCGAGTGATGTTTATCAAACCGATATGAGCTATACCCTGATGTCGAATTCATTAGGCTTTGGCGGCGTGGTTCATATTAAGGACAGGTTGGATTTGAGCCTGGGTATTACCGGTACTTTCTTTGCCGATTTCGACAAAACCGTTAATTACACGAATCCTGCTGACCCGAGTAAAATGCTTGCAGTTAACGAATTATACGAAAAAACCACGACGATTCTTTCTGTTGGACTGGGGTACCGGTTCGGCAAGTAGAAACGATAATTTTCATAAAAAGAGGCTGTCTCAAAAGGGCAGCCTCTTTTTATATGTTTAACCGGATGCGGATAGGCCGTTACTGCAAAAGAGCTGTTTGTCCATAGAGTGATACACAAAAAAATCAGGAATAGAATTCTTCCGGCAGTTTTCATGAAATTATCCATATACTGCTGTCGAAATTTGATATCGATAAAAATAAAGGAATACGGTAATCTGAATACATGATCCTGATGAGTGTCAGAACAACCGGGTTTGAATGACCATTGATGCAAATTGATCGGAATATTGTGATAATTTGCGGAGGAAATTTCCAAAAGGCGAAGGCTGTTGCATCTATATTCATGTCAACGATCTGATTTTTTATTTGTGAACAGTTTAACACCCGAATTATGACGAACAATGTTGAAGATGCCGCTGCCATTGCATCGCGCTTTATCAACAATACGGGCCGCAATATTTTTCTTACCGGTAAGGCCGGTACCGGAAAAACCACTTTTCTGCGGAGCATTGTTGAGCATACCTATAAGAACAATATTGTGGCGGCGCCTACCGGGATTGCAGCCATCAATGCCGGAGGGGTAACCCTTCATTCGCTTTTTCAGCTTCCTTTCGGAACTTTTATTCCCGTAAACAGGCTGCCGGAGGGTAATGTTAGCATACAGCTAAATACCCCTGATTCGCTGGTGAAAGGGCTTCAGATGCATACTACCAAACGTAAGCTGATTCAGGAGATGGAGCTTCTGATCATCGATGAGGTGAGCATGCTGCGGGCGGATTTACTGGACGCCATCGATGTCACGCTGCGAACGGTAAGGAAGAACCGGTACGAGCCATTCGGGGGAGTACAAATCCTGTTTATCGGAGACCTTTTTCAACTGCCTCCGGTGGTCAAACAAGACGAGTGGGAGTATCTCAGCCCCTATTATCAGGATATCTATTTCT
>JAQWAJ010000427.1 GCA_028707745.1 Bacteroidales bacterium
TCTACATAGATGAGACCTGTTTTATCGGCGTAACTTTTGATCATTTTATTGAGGGCAATGATTTTCCCGATAGACTCCACCTCGGGTTTCCAGGGGAATTTGGCAGCCGGCAATACGGAGCAGAGAATGGGTTCAATATGGTTAGCCTTGGCCAGTTCGGCCATCGAGATAATGTTGTCTTCGATCATTTCCAGCGTGGATGGACCGGTGTTACCGGCAATATCGTTGGTGCCCGCCAGAATCAGCACAACGGCCGGTTTCAGCTTAATGACATCGGCTCTGAAGCGGAGCAGCATCTGGGGCGAGGTTTGACCACTGTAGCCGCGATCGATGTAGGGTCTGTTTTTGAAGAATTCGGGACTGAGTTTTTCCCAGAAATCGGTGATGGAATTACCCATGAAAACGACCCGCTTTTCGCCGGGTGCCGGTTCGCCAAGCTTGATGTTGTCATCATGAAACCTTTTTAAACCGGGCCAGTCCTGCGACTGTGATGATTGTCCAAACCCAAACAGAAATGCCGAAGCAGCAACGATAAATTTAAACTTTTTCATTTTTAATAATTATTTACATTCCCATGATTGCCATACCGCCTTCGGAGGTCTCTTTGTATATAGAGGGCAGATCGTGGCCGGTTTGGTTCATGGTTTTTACGATTTTGTCAAAAGTGACCAGATGGCGCCCGTCGGACAGGAGGGCATACGTAGCGGTATTCAGGGCCCGCTCGGCGGCAAATGCATTTCGTTCGATGCAGGGAATCTGAACCAGTCCGCCTACCGGATCGCAGGTTAACCCGAGGTGATGCTCGATGCCCATCTCGGCTCCGTATTCGATCTGGTTGGGTGTGCCGCCCAGCAATTGGGTGGCGGCTCCGGAGGACATTGCACAAGCTGTACCGATCTCTCCCTGGCATCCTACCTGAGCGCCCGAGATCGAGGCATTGGTTTTGACGATATTTCCGATCAGTCCGGCCGTGGCAAGCGCCCGTAATATTTTCTTATCTGAAAAGCGATAACTCTCGTTCAGGCGGTTCAGAACGGCCGGCAAAACCCCGCATGAACCGCAGGTCGGAGCGGTTGAAATGATTCCTCCGGATGCATTCTCTTCGGCTACAGCCAGCGCAAAGGCAAAGATCAATGTTTTGCTGTGCAGTGAACCCGTGTAACTCCGGGCCTTAACATGATAGGCCCCGGCTTTGCGCCTGACGTTCAGCCCGCCGGGCAATACCCCGTCGGCTTCGATACCCCGTTTGATGGATTCGGTCATCACATGCCACACCTCAGCCAGATAATCATAGATCTCAACGCCTTCGCTGATTTCCACGTATTCCCAGAATGAACGGCCGGTTTTCTCCGACCACTCCAGAATCTGATCCATCGTGGTCAGCTCATACATACTTTTTTCCTGGTCACCGGATTTGAAATCAGTGATTTTCCCTCCTCCGATGCTGAAAACCGTCCATTCCGACAAAACTTCACCCGTTTCGCCGAGCGCCTCAAACATCATCCCGTTGGGATGCTCCGGAAGAAATATTTCGGGTTTCCAGATGATATCCACTTTGTCAGGACCCAATACCGACAGGATCGCCCAGTCGGTGAGATGCCCTTTTCCCGTGGCGGCCAGACTGCCGTACAAGGTAACGCGGAATCTGGCTACCCCGCGGTTCATCAGTCCGAACTGTGTGGCTGCCTTTTTGGGCCCCATGGTATGGCTGCTCGACGGTCCTTGTCCGATCCTGTATATCTCCCGTATTGATTCCATCGTGTTTATTTTAAGGGTAATTTCTTCGACAAAGCGGCGCCAATTGCGGTAGCGTAGGCGGAATATTCCGGATATACGAAATTCATGCCGTAAAGGGCGGCAATGTTACTCAAAATTCTTTTGCCCACCGCGGTGTTACTCGCTGTACCCGTAATCACCACGGTATCGATAATCCTGCTTTTGGCCGCAAATGCCGAAACTGTACCGATCACCTGATAAACCAGATTCATGATTCCCAGGGCAATGTCCTCATTCTTAGCATTATCTGTTACCTTGCCGAAATTGGCAGCCGTCATGTCTTTTTTCAGAAAACCGATATCCGAATCGTGAATGTCGCCGATCTGCAGATCCACGGTGCCGGTATGGCCCTGTTCAGCGAGATCGAACAGCGTATTGATATCTGAAATATTCAGGATTGTTTTTGCCAATCCCAACAGAGTGCCCCCGCCAATGCCGGTTCCACCGATATGATTGATCATCCCTGCGTGTGCTTCCACCAGGGCCGTGCCGGTACCCAAACTGGCGATGACCACATCGGTTTTGCCGGAGAGATACATGCCGCCCAAACCTACCGCCTGAATCTCTTCAATTTTTGAGGTAGGGATGCCGAACAGATCGCCTTCCACCCGGGATGCCCCGACCCCGGTAAGAACGATGTTTTTGATAGATGAGATTCCGATGTGGTTCTCCATCATCATCTTACCCAAAGCTCCGGTTGCCGAAGTTACCGGATCGAAGGCCTTGGTAATCAGGGTTTTGAAAGTATTATCAGGATAAATAGCCACACTCTTGGTGGTAGTGCTGCCGATATCAATTCCTATGATCATTTTTCCGATTTATAACCTAAGGTAAGAAAATCATTGAAAGCGATGCGGC
>JAQWAJ010000026.1 GCA_028707745.1 Bacteroidales bacterium
TCGAGGGATAGTTGCCCGTATTCTCTGCCACAACCTGAACATCCCACCCGTTAATGGCAGGGATGGTGGAAATCACGTTAAACTTTTCCTTAACATCCTCAAACTCCCGGTTCGAGACCGACATCTGAAAAACATGCCCGCGCGCCTGGGCGATCAGGTCATCTGGCGGCCCCTCAAAAACCAGCTTGCCCTTTTCGAGCAATGCCATACTGCGGCAGGTGCTGGATATATCGCCAACAATATGAGTTGACAGAATGATGATGATCTCCTTTTCTCCCATTTTCGACAGAAGGTTCCTGAACCGTATCCTTTCATCCGGATCGAGGCCCGTGGTCGGCTCATCCACGATGACAATCTTGGGGTCGCCGATCAGTGCCTGGGCAATACCCAGACGCCTTTTCATACCACCCGAAAGCTTGCTGGCACTCCGGTCGCGGGCCTCGTATAAGCCAACCTGTTCCAGCATCCGCTCTACTTCCCGGTTACGGACCGACCGGTTGGTCAATCCCGCCAAACGCGCCGAATAATCCAGAAACTCCCAGGTACGATATTTGGCAAAAAACCGGAAATCCTGAGGCAGATACCCTAAAAATGCCCTGACCTGCTTCCGGTTCTTTTGTAAATCCATTCCATTCACCATCACCCTTCCGGAGGTAGGCTTCATCAGGGTGACCAGAATCCTCATCAAAGTAGATTTACCGGCTCCGTTCGGACCCAATAATCCGAACATCCCGTCTTCAATCACGAGATTAATGTCAGATATCGCCTTATGGCCTCCCTGGTATATCTTATTCAGGTTTTCTATTCTGATTTCCACGGTTCAGTAAAGATTTAGCAGTTGGATAAAGATAGTTTACTTTGGTTTAAACCTGAGGTTGTTAAAAGATGTTAAATGAAAAACCGCAACAGGAGGCCCATTGCGGTTTTTTAATGAAAGGGAAGCTGGGATTACTCTTTAGCATCCATTTCATCTTTTTTATCCAGATTCCGGCCCATGTAAAAACCGGCCACCATGCCCATACCCCCGCAAATAAATACAATCCCGCAGGCAAGCAAGGCAAACAGATCCTCGGTCCGCATAATGTCAGAAAATAACACCGAGATCACAAACCCAACACCCATGCCGATTAAGAGCATTCCAGTCTTCAGCGAAAACTTGACGAACGATCCGCTGCTTCTTCCTTTAATGGCTCTGGGTGCGTTGGCTCCCGAAAAAAAGGCCGTATCCACCCCTTTTTCAATCATAGCCATCCGTTCCCGGTTCCTGGTGGTGATAAACAAATAGAAAACCCCGAAAACAGAGGCAAATAACGCTACAAAAACAAATGCTACTGGCATATTGATAATTATTAATTCACCCTTTTGACGCAAATGGAATAAATCGGTTACATCTTTGGATTTGTAACTGAATTTTATTCCAGGCGTCTAATAATCGAATGCAAGCATTAAGCGATATCGAATGCATCCGGATGGTTCTCCGGGGGGAGAAGGGTTACTTCGCATTTCTGGTTGAAAAATATCAGGATAAGGCGTATAGCCTCTGCTATAAGATATTAAGAAACAAAGAGGACGCACGGGACGCCGCCCAGGAGGCTTTTATCAAGGCTTATGAGGCTTTGCCCACATTCAGGCTCGATTCCGCATTTTCTACCTGGTTCTACCGGATCTTATACAATGTTTGCATTAGTAAAATCAGAAAAGAGCGATTCATGTCAGCGCTGGAACCGGAAGATCCCGCCTGGAACCATCGGAGAAATGACAATGACGCCATCGGCCAGCTTGACCTTGACGATATGAAAAAAATGCTTGTCTTTGCTTATGAAGCACTTAGTACCGATGAAATTTTTCTGACCGAGCAGTTTTATCGGGAAGAGTGCTCCATTGAAGAGCTGTCAGGCATGACCGGGCTGAGCCAGAGCAATGTAAAAGTCAAGCTGTTTCGTGCCCGGCAGAAAATGAACGAAAAAATCAGATCAGTAATCAAAGAGGAGGTCTATGTATGGCAAACCAAATAATCCCTGAAGAACAGCTTCGCGATGATTTCCTGTCAGCCATGATCAGATCAGATGAAACTGCCAGCGCTCCCAAGGGTTTCATCGATAGTGTCATGAGCCGGATCAGCATACTCCCGTCCCTGCAAACAGCACCCTACAAACCACCTGTTTGGCTGAAATGGGGTGTTCCCGGAGTCATAGTCTCCTGCCTGCTCATCCTCCTGTTCATAGGGCCGGCCGATGAAACTGCTCCGAATAAAATCGACCTGTCGGTTTTAAACAAGCTGTTTAACACAACCAGTACCTGGCTTTCCGGTATTAGTCTCGATATGAAAGCTCCTGACCTGACCATGCCCGAAATCACGGTCATCATGCTGATCGGGGGAATGGTTTTATTCTGGGGGTTCTGGCTATTGTCGCGTTTCCTGGAACGGAAACACAAAACAGATCACTAATTCCGCCTATTTGGGCGCCAGTTTATACAGCACCAGAGCAATCGCGGCAAAGATGAAGTTCGGGAGCCAAACCGACATCCAGGGTGAAAGATCATCTGCCCTGGCAAACTCCTTGGATATCTGCATAAAAAGAATGTACGAGAAACTCAGGGCTATACCCAGCCCAATGTGCATACCCATCCCCCCTCTGACTTTCCGGCTCGACAGGGTGACTCCAATGATTGTCAGAATGAAAATGGCAAAGGATCCGGCAAAACGCCGGTGCCGTTCAATGTCATACATGGGTTCAACATGCCCCCTTGTATGTTCACGTTTGATGAATCTCTTTAATTGCGGGGTGGTCATCGCTTCTACCACATTAGCCCTCCGGTTGAATTCATCGGGCAACAGATTGAGGGCAGTATCCATTGATTCACCCTGTTTGCCTGCTGTGATGACCTCTTGAAGGCTATCGATATCACGGATCCAGTAATCTTTTATTTTCCAGGTCCGGTTGAGGGAATCATAACGGATCGACTCAGCCATCAACTTGGATTTCAGTTTTCCATCCTCGAATTTTTCCATGGAGAACTTGGTACCCCAGTTGGTGCGTCTTGAAAAACTCTCCAGATAAATATATACATCTTTATCTATCTGCTTATGAATATTGTGTTCCGGCGTCCCGTAAGCCTTATCGAAATACTTTGCCTCAAATTCAAGGCGCTTTATACTGGAGTATGGAATAAAATAATTCGAAAGGAGAAAACTCAGCACAAAAATAATCATTGCCGATACCAGATAAGGATACATCAGCCGGCGATAACTCACTCCGGTCGACAGAATCGCTGTAATTTCATTGTGCATCGACATTTTCGAGGTAAAGAAAATGACGGCAACAAACACAAAAAGGTAGCTGAAGAGGTTGGAAAAGAATGGAATGAAATTAAAATAGTACTGAAAGATAATATCCTTCATCGGCGCTTTGTTCGTGATAAAATCATCCACCTTTTCAGAGAAGTCGAAAACAACAGCCAATAAAATAATCAGCGCTCTGGCCAGGAAGAATGTTCCCAGAAACTTACGGATAATATATCGGTCGAGTTTTTTGATCACAGTTTATAAACGATTGGTCAGCGCTGGTAGTATCCCGGTTTTCCATTCGGTAAAATTGCCATCGACGAGATGGATTCTGGCTTCGCGTACGAGCCACAGATAAAAGGCCAGATTGTGAATGCTGGTAATCTGCGCACCCAACCGTTCATTGGAAATGATCAGGTGCCTGAGGTAGGCCTTTGAATAATATCGATCGACATAGGAAGTCACGTCAGGATCGATCGGCGAAAAATCGAGTTTCCATTTCTCGTTTTTCATGTTCAGGATACCGTTCCGGGTGAAAAGCATGCCGTTTCGGCCATTCCGGGTTGGCATCACGCAATCGAACATATCGATGCCCCGGCTGATTCCTTCCAGAATATTGACTGGCGTTCCCACGCCCATCAGATATCTGGGTTTGTCGGCAGGCAATATATCATTAACCACCTCAATCATCTCGTACATCATCTCCTCCGGCTCTCCGACCGACAGGCCACCGATGGCATTTGCCGGCATACCCTGTTCAGCAATGAAGTGAGCCGACCTTTTTCTAAGATCCCTGCTGACACTGCCCTGCACGATCGGTAGAAAAAACTGTTCGTGTCCGTATAAAGGCTCAGTTTTACGGAAATGCTCGATCCCGCGCAGAAGCCAGTTATGGGTGAGCTCCATGGATTCTCTGGCGTACTTCTCCTCACAGGGATAAGGGGTGCACTCATCAAAAGCCATGGTGAGATCGCTTCCGATAACCCGTTGTATCTCCACCACCTTCTCCGGACTGAAAAGGTGCCTCGAGCCATCAATATGCGATGAAAACCATGCCCCTTCCGGAGTCAGTTTCCTGCTGGCAGCCATACTGAACACCTGGTAACCGCCACTGTCGGTCAGAATGGTCCGATCCCAGTTCATGAACCGGTGCACTCCGCCGGCGGCCTGTAAAACCTCCAGGCCCGGACGTAAATAAAGATGATAGGTGTTAGCCAGTATGACCGGCGCATTGATGTCGTCAGCCAACTCCCGCTGATGTACAGCCTTTACGGTTGCACCCGTACCGACGGGCATAAATATGGGCGTCGGAATCTCTCCATGAGCGGTAGTAAAAACTCCGGCCCTGGCCTTACTTCTGGGATCTGAATGTACAATGCGGAAATTCATCGTGAGCAAAACCGCAAAGATATGGTATTTTAAAACTATCTTTGAAGCCTGAACCGGTCATGTCCTTTTGTTTAAGTTTTCACTCTATGATTCAGGTACTTACAGATTTATATCGCATCACTTTAGACCGCTGGACCGACTTTCTTTTTTTAGGTATTGCCGGGCTGACCGTGATCGCCTGGGGCATCCAGCTCTTCTATTATTTTCGCTATTTTCTCCAGATACACCGTTACCGCAAAACAGATGTAAAACAGACGCTTGATCCGGTGACCGTCATCATCTGCGCAAAAAATGAAGAAGATAATCTGATCAAAAACCTCCCGTTGGTTCTCGAACAGGATTATCCAGAATTTCAGGTAGTTGTCGTAAATGACGGGTCCGATGATGGAACTGCGGAGATTCTGGCCCGGATGGAATTGAAGTATAAACATTTGTACGTTACCCGTATCGAGCACACCCTCCCCTACCCGCATGCCAAAAAACTGGCTCAGACCATCGGAGTGAAAGCGGCAAAATATGAGCAGATGTTGTTTATCGATGCAGATTGCCGCCCTGCCAGCGCCAACTGGATTCGTTGCATGCAATCCAATTTCCTCCCGAAAACGGAAATCATTCTGGGCTATGGCGCTTATGAAAAGAAAAAGGGGCTGGTCAACAAATTTATCAGGATGGATACCCTATGGATCGCCCAGCAATACCTGAGCTTTGCAATCCGGGGCATCCCCTATATGGGAGTCGGCCGAAACCTGGCTTACCGCAGGTCCCTGTTTTTCAAAACCAAGGGTTTTGCCAATCAGCTGCACCTGCAATCGGTCGACGACGACCTTTTTGTGAACCAAAATGCCAACAAAACAAATACAGCCGTCGAGTTCGATCCCGACAGTGTCACGATTTCCGAACCCATGCCCACCATGGGAGCCTGGCTGAACCAAAAACGCCGCCATCTGACTACCGGTTTCTATTACCGTCCGCTGCACCGTTTTTTGATTGGACTGGAACTGGTATCACGCGAGTATTTCTATGTCAGCTTAATTGTATTGCTGGCTTTCTGGAAATTTCCGGGTTATTTGTTTATCTTGTTATTGGTTCGCTGGATTGTTCACCTGTGGATTGTTAAACTAACCATGAAAAAATTCAGGGAAAAAGGAATCTGGATCTTCTCATTGGTTTATGACCTGTTTATGCCACTGATTTCCGGCTGCCTGATACTGAAGACAAAACTATCCAGAAATAAAAAATTTGCCTGGTAATGGTTACTGATCTTTCCGATAAAGCGAAGCAGGATTATGCCCTGGTGCAAAAGGCACGTAGCGGGGATCAGCATGCCTATGCACAATTGCTGAGTCGTTACTGGGACTCCGTATATTTCATGATTCTCAAGATGGCTCACAATAAGGATGATGCGGAGGATCTGACCATTGAGGCATTTGGCAAGGCCTTCAAATTCATTAATAATTACGAACCCGAATTCGCTTTCAGCACGTGGCTGTTCAAGATCGCAAACAATAACGCCATCGATTTTCTGAGAAAACAGCGTACCAAAACCATCTCGATTGACAGCCAGGGAAGGGATGCTGACGAGGACAATCCGGTCCAGCTGCAGTCCGACACGCCCGATCCGGAGGAAGTGATGATCCAAAAACAAAAGACCGAATTGCTGAAATTGATCATTACAGAACTAAAGCCCAGGTATTCGCGCCTGGTACAGCTCCGTTATTTTGAGGAGTATTCCTATGAGGAGATTGCCGAAACGCTGAACCTGCCCATAGGAACCGTTAAAGCCCAGCTTTTCAGGGCAAAAGAGCTGCTGTACCACATTATCATTTCTAAAGAAGTCTGAAATTGAACCCTGTTGTCTCTCATTTCCAGAACCTGTCACCCGGGCAACTTGCCCAGTTTGAGCGACTCGACAGTCTTTACCGTTCGTGGAATGAAAAGATCAACGTAATATCCAGAAAAGACATTGATAACCTCTACCTCCATCATGTCCTGCATTCATTGTCGATAGCCCGTTTCCTTGCGATGAAGCCCGGCACAAAAGTACTGGATGTTGGTACCGGCGGTGGATTCCCGGGAATCCCACTGGCGATATTTTTCCCGACGTTCAATTTACCCTGGTCGATTCCATCGCAAAAAAAATCAAGGTAGTCAAGGCGGTAGCCGATGAAATCGGACTGATGAATGTACAGACCGAATGGCGCCGTGCCGAGGAACTGAATCAAAAATTCGACTTCGTGGTTTCCCGCGCCGTCACTACATTGCCCGAATTTGTCGGTTGGGTCAGAAAACTGATCATCCCCGGTGGATTCAATGACATCCCCAACGGAATCATTTACCTCAAGGGTGGAGATCTCGAAAGCGAAATCATGTCCTTCGGGGAAAAAGTAAAAGTCAAGGATGTTTCTGATTTCTTTGAAGAGGAGTGCTTTATTTCCAAAAAAATAATTTATCTGCCTTTCGTATGAAACAGTCTCGTATTTTTGTTTTTATCAAATAATCTTTATCTTTGCGAACCAAATTTTAGGGATACTTAAGTAAAAGCGATACGATCATGAAAAGGACATTTCAACCTCACAACCGCAAAAGAAAGAACAAACACGGCTTTCGCGAAAGAATGGCAACAGTTGGCGGACGTGCTGTTATTAACGCTCGTCGTGCCAGAGGACGCAAAAAACTGTCCGTATCTGACGAACCCAGGCACAAGGTTTAGGTAATAACCGATCCGAAGATATTCATCCCCGCCAACAACGGGGATTTTTTATTTTGTACCGTAAACGTTAAAAAAATTACTCTCCAGGTTAATCGGTTTTGCGAAGGTGTCGAGCAAAGGAAGGTAGGGGTAATCTGCCTGCCGGTTATCGATTTGTATCGTATCAGACGCCATCCACTTCACATTGTTTTTCTCAACCAGAATGATCAGGTTTTCATGGATCAGCTTGTTTCGGGTCGCCTCCATCACTTTTTGATCACTTCCCACAAATTCCGCCGACTGCATCCAATCCAGCAAAAAAGGATTCCGGCTGTCGAGTAACGGATAGATCAACGCATTATTGGGCCATACGGCAAATCTCCCTTTTGGAGAACCTGACTCCTTGTAAATCCGGTCAATTTCAGCCAGATAATCCGACATCCCCTCCGATATTTTGATACCACGCAACCCTTTAAAAATCGCGCCCCCATCCCGCGTGAGCTGCCGGGCAGGCAGATCGCGGTAATTCACCCGGGTTTGAACCACCATCGACAAAACCAGTAATAACGGAATCATCAGGGTTGCAAACGCCAGCTTATAAAAACCCGGCTTCCGGTAAAAACGGTTCCGGTAATCCTTAATCTGCATCAGAATAGCAGTCCCAGCCAGCCAACCCAGCGTAAAAACCGGAGCATTATCTCCCAATGATATTGCACTCGTCCAGGAGGCGAGCAGAATCCAGAAAACCGGCCATATCCACCGGGGTAATTGGAAATCATGCAGGTAAATCAGAAAAATATCCAGAACCAATAACCAGAAAAAAGCGTACGAAATCGCGAAAAGCCAACCGGGTTTGATAAAAACGACAAACACCAGGGCCACTTTCACAACCAGACTCACCGTCTTTTCACACATGATGAAAAAATCGATCCAATAGGTATCCTTCCCGGCTTCAGTGTTCCATATTTTGATCAACCCGCTGAAAACCGCAACCACATACAGAATCAGAACGGGCGAATACCAGAAAGCATGCCAGAAGCCGCCTACCGCTGTTGCCCAAAACTCGGTACGACCCGTCATCTGTTGAAAAAAAGCGGTCCAGCTTCCGGTGGCAGTCAGTACACCCAGGTAAATCCATCCCGGAATCAATCCGATCAGGATGGCAGGCAACAGGCTGAATACCACTTTTAACCTATTCCGATCCTGATTCCTGATCTCCCAGATGATCATCCTGACGACCAGCAAACCACCCGGCAAAACAAAGGTTTGCCGGCACAACAGCGAACAGGTAACCGCAAACAAAATCAGCGCCTGCCATCCCAAATGAGATCCTTCCGGTAGATTTTTCAACCGATACCAACCATACAGCGCCAGGCTGAACCAGAACAAACTGTCGATGGTTGTCCATGGAAAAAGGTTGTAAAAATTCTGGTTCAGAATGAACATGACAATCACCGATCCTGATATAAGCAACCCGAACTGAAAACGGCTCAGCCCCTTAAACCACGATCCTGCCAACAAAAGTGATATCAATATTGAGTAGATTAAGTACTCAATAAGTGTCAGCCACCGTGCTGAAAGTTCGAGTGGCAAAGGTGAAACAAAATGTACCAGGTGCATAACAGCAGACCCGGCAGGCCGGATGGAGATAAAGTCACGATGAGGAATCTCTCCATTGAGAATCCGGTACGATTGAGCCAGGATGACCCCATCGTCGCTGGGATTTAAGCCCTCAGTGGATGGAATCCCGACAATGGCGTATAAGGCAATGATCAAAACAGAAAGAGAGATGACCAGAAAAGGGACCTGTTTATTTTGAAGAAGTTTCATGATATTCCTCCTCCGTATTCACTGCCCATATCTGTTCTTTACCGGTATCGCCAGCTAAAATCAGATCAACAGCGGTCATAGCAGTTAACATACTGTGATCCTGATTATTATATCGATGCATCCCATTGCGCCCCAAAAGAAAAAGGTTATGAATGGAATCCGTAAACCGTCTGATGGTATCAAACTGGTCATAAGCCCCGAAATAAGCCGGGTAAGTTTTGGGCATCCTGACTACAGTTCCGTCCAGAAAATCATCCGGTGAGCAAAATCCGATTCTCTTCAGTTCTTCAATTCCCATATTGACCAGGTCCTGATCCGGCGATTTCCATAATTCATCTCCCTCCTGACAGAAGTATTCAAGTCCAAGCCATACCGTCTCCGGGTCATTCACCATATAAGGGCTCCAGTTGTTGAATACCTGCACCCTGCCCACTTTTACATCTGCTTCCTGAATATATATCCAGTTGTCCGGGATCCTTTGTCCATCGACACTTCCCGATTTTTGCACCGTCATTTTTCTGAACAGCAGGCCCAGGGCGATGAAATCCCTGTACAACAATCCATTTGCCACCACTCTTACCGGTTCAGGCACTAAACCACCCATTCCCCCGATCAGGTCCCTGACCGGCATGCTTGAAAGAATAAAATTAGCATCCAGAAACCGATCCTCTGCTACCATTTGATCGCGGTAATGTACTCCTGTCACCGTATTTTCGTTCCAGGCAATACTGGTAACCCTGCAGTTTGGTAGGAGCACACCTCCCTTTTCATTGACTTTCAGAGCCACCTCTTCCCAGAGCTGTCCAGGGCCGAGCTTCGGATACAGAAATCGCTCAATCAGGCTGGTTTCCGTATCTTTTTGATGTATTCCGTTATCTTTCGGAAAGATCGATTTCAAGGCATGCCATAAGGCTTTCGATACCGAAAGACCTTTTACCCGCTGGGCTCCCCACTCCGGTTTGATCTGATCACAAGGCACGCCCCAAACTTTTTCAGTGTAATCCTTGAAAAAGGTACGATACAGCTGTTTCCCGAAACGATTGATAAAAAAATCCTCCAGGCTCTCTTCGGGTTTTATCGGTTTGAGCCAGGCAAGGCAATAGGATAATCCGATGAGTACCATACGCCGCAGTCCAAGATTACGGATGGTTTGAAAATCAAGGCGGATGGGATAAGCATAAAATTTACGGCCAAAATAAATCCTGGACAACCTGTTTCGGACCAACATCACTTTAGCAGCACTTTCAGGCTCCTGATCCATCGGCCTATCCGAAGCCACCGGCAGCATTTTCTGCCACCAGCCCATCACCCGGTCGGATTTTGAAAAAAAACGGTGCCCGCCAATATCCATGCGGTTGCCCTTATACTCCACCGTTTGCGAGATTCCGCCGATCCGGTCCGTTGCTTCGAGAATCACCACATCAAAATCCCCCCGGTCAAGCAGTTCGTAGGCAGCAGTCAGTCCGGCCGGACCTGCACCGATAATTATGGCTTTTTTCTTTTTGTGCATGAATGTCTGAGAACAAATATCGAAAAAGATAACCGGTCGCCCAAATGGCATTTTGTAGTACCTTTGACGGCCACAAAATGTTACAAAATCAGGTATGACATTGTTCACTGCCACAACTTTACATTTCTCCACAATGAATTTCAAAGTGCCTGCGAATTTCTGGGTCATCTTCCTTTCCCAATGGAAATTG
>JAQWAJ010000428.1 GCA_028707745.1 Bacteroidales bacterium
TGATTCGAAGTATCTCATTGTGCCATTGGCCTTTGCGCAAAACTTTTTCGATTATCCTGAAAATGAGATCAGTGCGTTGGAAATCAGTGTTTCTGACGACCGGAAAATCCCGGGTATCGTCAAAGAATTGTCGGCCCTTTTCGGGGATCATTTCAAAGTCGCTGACCGCCTGGCCCAGCATGCCGACTTTTATCGGGTAATGTCGGCAGAAAAGTGGGCCATCTTTCTGATTTTGAGTTTCATTCTGCTGATCGCCTCTTTCAATACGATTTCATCGCTTACCCTGCTGATGCTCGAAAAGAAAAACGATATGCAGACCATGCGCAGCATGGGTTCCAGCCAGACCAGCATCAGGCGTATATTCCTCTGGGAAGGGCTGATGGTGACCGGAACCGGAATGGTGATCGGATTGATTCTCGGAGCGGTAATTTGTTTTGTTCAGCAGCAGTTCGGGATCGTCAGGTTCCCCAGCAACGGCTCCTTTGTGGTCAATGTGTACCCGGTGAGGATGCTGTTTACCGACTTTCTGCTGGTGATGGGTCTGGTTGGGGTGATCGGCCTTTTTGCCGCCTGGCTTCCGCTGAAAGTGATGAAAAAACGCTATTTCGCTACAGATTCGGTTGAAGAGTAAGCCGGCAAATCGCCCCATCTGTCAACGATAATATCCAGCAAAGAATTTACCTCGTCAAAGGATTCTGCCTGAAGCAGTTTTACCCGGGTATCGCGGAAATCGGGCAATCCCTTGAAATAAACCGAAAAGAAACGCCGCATGCTCCTCACGGCCCTGACTTCAGTGCGACCAGCTTTCGACATCTCAACATGTTCACGGATCAGGGCAACCTGTTCCCTGACCAGCTGCGGAGGGAGAATTTCACCGGTATCGAGGTAGTGCCGCATATCGCGGAATATCCACGGACGGCCGATAGCGGCACGTCCAACCATTACCGCATCCACCCCGTAGGTATCAAACGCCAGCTTTGCTTTCTGAGGAGTGTCGATATCGCCGTTCCCGATGATCGGGATATGCATTCTGGGATTATTCCTGACTTCACCGATCAGCGTCCAGTCGGCCTGGCCGGTGTACAACTGTGCCCGGGTTCGGCCATGGATCGTGAGGGCGGCAATGCCCAGATCCTGCAACTGTTCAGCCAGTTGAACAATGTTTTTGCTATCCTCGTCCCATCCCAGGCGGGTTTTCACCGTTACCGGAAGTGAAGTGGCTTTGACCACTGCTTCGGTCATCTTTAAAAGCTTGGGAATATCTCTCAGCATCCCGGCTCCGGCGCCTTTCATGGCGATCTTTTTCACTGGGCAACCGAAGTTGATGTCGATCAGGTCGGGTGCATATTGTTCCGCAATTTTTGCCGATTCCACCATCGCATCGATCTCTTTTCCATATAATTGAATGCCGTATGGATGTTCTGACGGATCGATCTCCATCTTCTGCAGGGTTTTATCGATTTTACGGATCACCGCTTCGGAGGCCACAAATTCCGAAAACATCAGGTCGACTCCGAACCGTTTGCACAACAGGCGGAACGGACCATCCGTGACATCCTCCATGGGTGCCAGAATCAGCGGCTTATCCGGTAAAATGATTGAACCTATTTTCATCTCACCATTATTGAAAGGCATAACCAAAGCAGAATGTAAGAGGAATTTTTGCAGCCTCATTATAGGGATAGAGATTCCCGTTTGAATAGTGCCCGATACGGATCTCAGCGTTATAATTTCTCTTCGCACCGAAATAGACCCCGGTTCCCATATTGTCCTGAAAGGTGAAATGCTCACCCATTCTGTTGTCGTCGAGAATGGTTTTGGAGATATAGGTGGGCCCGGCCACGGAATAGTAGAAGTAGGCATCCATCGGTTTTGAGTGGAACAGCATCACTTTGAAAACCGGGAACAGCGAGAGGGTATAGAAATTATCCTTTTTAATATCTGTGGTCCAGAATGAGGCATTGGCTCCCCAGTCGAGCGCAAAGGCCCGGGCTCCATGAAACACGTTCCGCTGGTAGGTGAATGAGAAACCGTGATGAACCTGGGCATCACCTCCCCAGAAGATCGGAAATTTATTGCTGGAGACCGCGTTGTTCACGCCATAACCCAGAACATTCGTCGCAAAGCCGAATTGCAGGATCTGTTTCGGGAAGATATATCCCCGTTTGATGGTTTTCGCAAGCTGCCGTTCGTTAAAAGGCAGAAAATTGTATGAAAAACCGGTTCCGACAAATGTGGTGTAAGGCTGTTTGTATTTTCTGTTTCCGGGAGATGCCAGTGTGCTTAATGACAATCCCCAGTGTTCACCCACATGGTATTTTACCCCGGCGCCGACGGCAGGCGATGAAAATTTTGCGTGCGAGACCACTGGTCCGGCCTCATCCGAGAAACCATGGCGGGTAATGATGTTGAATCCGCCTTCGGTATAAACCGAAAAGGATTTATTCAGATGGAACTGCCTTTTGGCGAACAGTCCGGCTTCATTCATCCAGATGGTTCTTGCCCTGGGCTGCATCGAGAGATCGCCATCCAGGATATAGTCGTATTTCACCCACCTGACAGGGCGCATGTAAGATACCCTGACCGAGAAATTTTTAGTGAAATCGTACC
>JAQWAJ010000027.1 GCA_028707745.1 Bacteroidales bacterium
CGAGTAAGGCAGCAACCACTACAACCAGCACCGTGGAGTAAATGAAAATGTAAGTATTACTCTTATTCATGTCGGTTTATTTTTCAGAATTCGCACTCTTCACCATCCGTTTCAGGCGACGGTTTACATTTGATTGAACAACCAGATGGTCGATCAGCGGAGCAAATACATTCATCAGCAATATCGCCAGCATCACCCCTTCAGGGTATGCAGGGTTAACAACTCTTATCAGAATGGCCATCAGTCCGATCAGGAAGCCGTAGATCCACTTGCCGGTTTCGGTTTGTGCGCCGGTAACCGGATCGGTAGCCATAAAAACCGCGCCAAATGCAAAGCCACCTAAAACCAGATGATTATAGAACGGCATCTGCATATAAGTATTAGCTCCCCAAAGATTCAGCACTCCTCCCATAAACAGTCCGCCTGCGACCACAGATAACATGATTTTCCAGGATCCGATTCCGGTAACCACTAAAATAATGGCACCAATCAGAATGGCCAGTGCCGATGTTTCACCGATAGAACCGGGTATGACCCCGATAAAAAGATCCATAAAACCGGGAATTTTATCGATATGCCCGGCAGCAGCATCCGCAAGAGGAGTAGCTCCGGTAAAACCATCAATCACCCCTTCCCCTTTGGTCAGCCCGGCTATCCAGATGCGATCGCCGGTCATATAGGCCGGATATGCAAAAAACAGAAATACCCGGGCCAACAGGGCCGGATTAAATACATTCATTCCGGTACCGCCAAAAACCTCTTTGCCAAAAACTACCGCAAACGCGGTGGCCAGGGCGACCATCCACAAGGGAACATCAACCGGCATGATAAGCGGGATAAGCATCCCGGTCACCAGAAAACCCTCATTTACTTCGTGGCCCCTGATCTGAGCCGTAATAAACTCGATGGTCAGGCCAGTAACATAAGAAACCACGATGATCGGAAAAACCTTCACAAACCCAAATCCGAAGGTCTGCCAGGAGATAAATGAAACATTCGTTCCTAACGAGAGAAAATGCTGATAGCCGGTGTTCAGAATTCCAAAAAACAGTGCCGGCATTAGTGCCAGCAGAACAATCGTCATGGTTCTCTTCAGATCGATACTGTCACGGATATGTGACCCTCGCCCCGTTACCTTGTCTGACACGAAAAGGAATGCCTCAAAAGCGTCAAATGTAGAATGCAATTTCTCCAGTTTACCACCTTTCTCAAATTGAGGCTTCATCCGGTCGATCAATTGCCTAAGTTTTTTTGCTTTCATTGTTCTCTCTGGTTCATGATACAGGAAAATTATTCACCCATCTCTTTTCGCATCAGGTCGAGCCCGTTGCGAAGTATTTCCTGCACCTCCGTCTTTGAGGTGCACACAAATTCGCACAATGCCATGTCTTCCTCGACAACTTCATAGATCCCCAGCTGCTCCATCCTGTCGATATCCCCGACCAGAATGGCTTTCAGCAGTTGTACCGGATAAATGTCCATCGGAAATACCTTTTCATACTGTCCGGTCAATACAAAAGCCCGCTGACCGCCTTTCATATTTGTATCGATATTCCATGATTTCGATGGAAACAAAGAACTGAGGAAAGTTCTGGAAGCGCTGTATTTTTTCATCCCCGGCATCGCCCAACCCAGCAGATCGTAGTACCGGCCTTCGGGGATCACGGTAACCTGAGAATCGTAATAACCCAGATAGCCGTTTTTGCCGATATTACTACCAGTCAAAACATTACCACTGATTACTCTTGGCTGCCGCTCCTCTTCAACTATTTGTCCGGTAAGCAGTGCAGCGACAGACATCCCCATGATGCCCCTGATATAACGGGGTTCTCTGATGAGTGCCCCACACAGGGCAAAGGTCCAGCTACTATCGAGGTACCCGAGCATAAAAGTTTTGCCGATGAGTGCCACCAGCTGGGGCGATACGGTCCATACCACCTCCCCCTTATTCAGTGGCGCTACCTGATGTAATTGAACACCCACATTCCCGGCGGGATGTGGGCCGGTAAACACCTGATAATCCACATCCTGATGACCGGTAAACAAATTCGATTGAGCACTGCATTTATCTAATCCGATATGAATCCTGCCTGAAGTCAGTTTTTTCAATGCAGCAATACCTGTTGCAAAAGCCTCAGCTTCCTCCCGCAGGATAAACCCATAATCTGGTCCCAATGGAGCTGAATCGAAAGCCGAAATAAATATATCTCTCGGGATATCACCGGGCCTGGCAACAACACCATAAGGTCGTTGAATGATCGATGGCCATAAGCCCGACCGAAGAATTTGTTTACGGATTTTCTCCGGATCCATCGATTCGGGAGATCCCGCTTCCAAGTGTTCATACCGGTGATCCGATCCAGCTCGCACCACAATATTGAGCAGTTTTCTGCGTTCTCCGCGAACAACATCTTCAATGATACCGCAAACAGGGGAAACCCACACAATATCCGGATTGACCTTATCGCAGAATAAGGGCGTTCCGGTCAGGACTTCCTGGCCCTGTTTAACGAGCAATCTGGGTTCAATACCTCTGAAATCCGTTGGCTTAACTGCAACCAAAGCCGGAGTAGCAGGTATAGTGACAGTTGGTTCGGGTGCTCCTTTTAACCTGATGTCTAACCCTCGCTTGATTTTAATTACCTTTGACATGTCAATGGAACTAATATGAAAAAAACACTCTGTTGGATTTTTCTGATCTTTTCATCTCTAAGTTGTGAAGAAATTCACGCATCATCAAACTTTTTAACAACGAAGATTCAAAATGGTTTTCAGCTGACTGAAAAAATCGTCATGGAGGATCAGGTTTATCTTGATCATATTAAAACTGTTGAACTGTACCGGTATGGATGGAGGCTTTCGGCTCCGGTGCGCAATCTGCGTGATACCTCATCCCTGATTTTGGAATTTGACGATCTTGCCAGCGAAAACACGCATTACACCTATACTTTGATTCACTGCTCCTCCGACTGGAAACCGTCGGATCTGAACAACACCGAATACCTGTCGGGATTACCGGAAGGCGAAATCAGGAATATGAGATATTCGAGAAGTGCCTTGCAGAATTACAAACACTACCGTCTTGCTTTTCCCAACTCCGATATTCAGGTCAGGCTTCCGGGAAATTACATCATCTATGTTTACAAGGATTTCGACCAGGAGCAACCGGTAATCACCCGGCGTTTTTTCATGGTCGATCCTCAGGTCCAGATTAATGCCGACATTCACCGGACTGACAACATCAATTTCATTAATACCGATCAGGAGGTTGACTTCACCGTTACTTACCAGCGCCTGCAACCCGAAAACCCGTCACGCGACTTCAAGGTTACGATTTGCCAGAACCTCAACTGGGGCACTGCGATTACGGACCTGTTACCCAAATATGTACAACCCGGAGAGCTGATCTATAATTATGAAGAGGAGAACCTTTTTCATGGGGGCAGTGAATTCAGACATTTTGATACCAAGAGTTTGCAATTCAATTCTGACCGGGTGCGCGAAATCTATCTGGAGAGACCGCTGAAGCATGTAATACTGCGTCCCGACCTTCCGAGAGCACACGACAGGTATGAGTTTCAGGAAGATCTGAATGGGAAATATCTGGTTAAATGGGATGATGCTTTCGATTCAGATATTGAGGCTGATTATGTCGTGGTGCATTTTATGCTGAGTACTCCGGATTCCATCCCCGGTACTGAGGTTTACCTTTTAGGAAATCTAACACACTGGAAATTAGCAGATAGCAACAAATGTCATTACAATTCCGAACATCAGGCTTATGAGATTTCTCTACCGCTTAAGCAGGGCTATTACAACTATTCGTATGCCACGAAATACGGCTCGGATGAAAAGCCTGATTATGTTGGGATTGAAGGCGACCATTATGAAACAGAAAATGACTATTACATTTTTGTTTATTATCGTGACATCAGGGAAAGATTTGACCGGTTGGTTGGCATGAAAATTGTCAATTCCGTTAAACTTACTGACAATTGATTTTTTCTTTCCGGATAAAACTTTATATTTGTACAAGCAGGATGAGATTTATGCTCAACAGATTACTTCCCTTGTCTTTCTTGATGTTCTTTGCCATTAGTGTTGATGGTTATTCACAGGGAGAAATCGATAAGCAAACCAAGGTGTTTTACCGGAATGAACGTTCCTGGTCAGGTAGCCTGAATTCAAACGGCTGGGGTATTAATTACCGCTATACCAAGCGTGTGAATGCATTCAGCGGCATCAATTTTGATGTTGATCTGGCCAGTATCCGCCACCCCAAAGAGATCAAAAGCCAGAGCCCGTATAAAGGTGGTTGGGGCCGGTCATATGTTTTCGGAAAAGCGAATGAAGCATTTTCAATCCGGGGCGGCGCTGGTTACCAAAAGGAATTGTTCAGCAAATTCGATCAGGGAGGAATATCGATCCGCCTTTTTGCAGGAGGCGGATTATCAATGGCCCTCCTTAAGCCGGTATATTACCAGAAAATCACGGGTTACAATTCTTCAACGCAGGAATTGTATCTTGAAAAATCCTTGTTTGACCCTGATTACATGCAGAGTGTTTATGACATTTACGACCGGGAATCATTCTTTACCGGGATGAATGAACTCTCCGTGGTTCCAGGGGCTTTTGCCAGAGCAGGTCTGAGCTTTGAATACAGCGCTGAGGATCGTGTGGTGCATGCTCTGGAAGGAGGAATTCAGCTCGAAGGTTTTCTCAGGAAATTAACGATTTTAGCCACTGAAGATAACCATCGGCTGTTTCCGACCCTATTCGTCAGTTATCGTTTTGGAAAGGTAATTGATGCGCGGTTTTAAAAAATGTCCTCATTTTTTGATACATTCATTTTTTTTGTATTTTTAGAGCCTATAGTCATAGGGGGACCTATGCTTTTATTGAAATTTTAAGATTATGAAAAACAAACATTTACTCTTTGCTCTTGCTCTTGTTTTATCCATTGGATACACCGCTTCCGGCCAAACAACCGGGAATGGGACGGATCTGCTTGTCAGCGACGGCAACAAGGTTGCCAAAGATCTTGACCCCATGAACTCAGCGAATTGGCTTAACGCCCGTCGTGTTAATCAGTACACAGGTACCGTTAACGTTGCTGACATCACCAGGGCTCAGGAACAAGTTAAAGCACTCACCCGTAAAGGCGGGAACTCTCTGAACATGTCATGGAACGAAGCTGGTCCGAATAATATCGGTGGCCGTACCCGTGCATTCCTGATTGACAAGGACAATGCTGATGTTTGTTTTGCAGGCAGCGTCAGTGGCGGTTTATGGAGAACAACCACAGGTGGTACATCCTGGACTAAAACCTCTTCGGTTTCCGGTGAACTCTTCGACAATCTGGCTGTGTCCTCCATTTGCCAGGCATCGAACGGCGACATCTACTTCGGAACCGGTGAAGGGCCGGCTACAACTACCGGGATTACACAGGAAGCTCACATCGGAATTGTCGGACAAGGCATCTGGAAATCAACCGACCACGGTTTGACTTTCGGCAGACTTGAATCGACCTGGTCAACTCCTGAATCAAAAGAGGCTTTTGTTCTGGTTTATGCCCTTGCAGCTGACCCGACCAATGCTTCCAAAATTTATGCTGCTACCGCAAAAGGTCTCCGCGTAACCACTGACGGTGGTATTTCGTGGACCAACCCGATCCCGGAGATCACCGAGATCGCCTACGATGTTAAAGTTGCTTCCAACGGAACCGTTCTGGCCAGCGTTGGAAACATCGCCTATCGTTCAGCCAACGGAGAAGCTTTTGTAGCCGTCTCAAACAATACGGGCGACAACGGCCAGATAAAGGACAAAGATCTTTCCCGTGTCATGTTCGCCTTTGCACCGAGCGATCCCAATTACGTCTATTGTATTACGGTTAGTCTGGTTAAATCCGGTACAACCTACTCCTATCCGATGAGTAATGTTTACCAGTCAAAAGATAACGGCGTAACCTGGTCAGTTATTGGCCCCGGAGGTTCAAACTATTTTCAGCCACTCGGAACCGAAGGTAACTATGCATGCGCTTTGGGCGTTTCTACTGCCGACCCGGGTTTTATCATCATCGGTGGGAAAAAATTATTTTCCTGGTCCTATAAAACAGGATGGGAAGGCATTACCGTTGACGAAACCAATGTCTTACCCAACAGGGGTTTTTATATTCACCGCGATCAGCATTCGGTTGTCTGGAGTAAGACCGACCCGAATACTGTTTTTGTGACAACCAGTGGCGGTATTGCCGTATCGAACAACAACGGCGCAACCTGGAGAACTTTGAACCGCAATTACAATGTAACTCAATTCCTGAGCCTTTCAGCTTCACCAACCGGTGATATCCTGGGCGGTACCATGGACAACGGAATTCTTTACATCACTCCGAAAAATACAGATCCAAAATACGCTACACGTTGGGGTGGCGATGTTTTCGCCGGATTTCTCAGCTTCCGTCATGGCGGAGACTGTGAGATTTCCACGCTTGACCCATCCTTCCGTTATTATACCACACCGGGCGGGAATATTCACAGACAGATAATCAGTGAAGGTCAGCCGACTTATGACTCTTACAGGGGTGTGGGTAACGGTGGTGCCTGGCTTAGCCCGATGACTTTGTGGGAAAGTTACAACGATACCAAATCATGGGATTCCGTAAGTTTCATTGCTGATCGTGATTATTCAGCCGGCGAAACGGTTGTTGCACGCAGTATGATCAACAAATATCCATTACGCAAAGTCCTGGATAAAGCTCTGACAAGCGGCGATACTGTAAAAATTCAGGATACCTATCAGGCTGTTCTGGTTTATGGTAAAAATTCCGGAGCCTGCGTCATTACACAGCGCCATCCTCTTAGCGTTCTCGAACTTTATACCGATAGGGTTTATTCGGTAATTGACCGTAAAAGAATCGATAACAAATCGGCCAATGACCAGGTAGTAGCCGTTGCGATGGCAAAAGATGGCAACCATATCTACAGCGCTGTTTGGGATGCCTCTGCAAAAGTTTACCTGATTTTCAGGACCTCCAATTTTGAAAACGCACGCGACAGGCAGACTACTGATACCGGTACTGCTTTTAATGGGAATACAGGCGAACCAACCTGGGTTCAAACTACCGCAACAATCGGTTCGTTTACCCAGCTGGTCACCAGAATTGCTATTGATCCGACCAATTCAAACAACGTACTCGTTGCAACCGGTAACTATGGTAACGAAAATTATATCTATCGCTGCACAAATGCCACTACGGCTGCTGATTCAACTGAAAACTTCGTTCCTATTCAGGGTAACCTGCCACAGGCTCCTGTTTACGATGTGATGTTCAATGCACGCAATAATAATGAAGTGATCCTCGGAACAGAATATGGGGTTTATTCAACATCAAATATTTATGCAGCAACTCCTGAATATGCAAGCGAAAACAGGAATGGCATGGAAATCGTTCCCGTCTTCCGTCTTCGCCAACAGCAATTTGAAAACAATGCCGAATTCGGAATTGAAAATTCCGGAGTTATTTATGCAGCAACCTTCGGACGTGGCATATTCACTTCAGAAACTTTCGCAACCAAAGGGGGTACCTCTTCGGTTAAGCTCGCCGGAATCAGCGACATGACTGTAAATATCACTCCTAACCCCGTAAACGATTTTGCTACTATTCGTTACAACATGGAGAACAGTTCAAATGTCGACTTCCAGATTTTTGACCTGCAAGGCAAACTCGTTAAAACGATTAACCTTTCAAATCAGCAGGCCGGAGCTAATGAAGTGGCCATTGACGCCTCTGCGTTCAGTGCCGGAACTTACCTGATCAGAATGACAGCAGGTTCACAACAAGCTTCTTCAAAATTCGTTGTGAAATAATCACTTACGATATTTCTTTAAAAACCCCGGGATCATTTTTCCCGGGGTTTTTTTTGGTGTTTTCTCATTAACAAACATCATGAGACATTTGAAAAAACGGTGTGTTTTATTACCTTTGTCTTCGCAATTTTCGTAAGTGAAAGATTAATAACAAGAAATCATTATGACAAAAATTAAAGTTGGAATCAATGGTTTCGGTCGCATTGGAAGAAATGTTTTTAAAATCATTCAGGAGCGTCCGGAATTGGAAGTTGTAGGGATCAATGACCTCACCGATACAAAAACTCTGGCTCATCTTTTAAAGTACGACTCCACTCAGGGTCACTTTAACGGAACCGTTACCAGTGACGAAACCGGAATCATTGTTAATGGAATAAAAATCGCAGTTACCGCTGAAAGAAGTCCAATCAATATTAAATGGGCTCAGGTACCTGATGTTGTTATCGAATCAACCGGTGTTTTCACAAAAAAAGAGAGTGAAAAAGGCGGATATGGCGACCATCTTAAAAATGGCGCTAAAAAAGTTATCCTGACCGTTCCGGCCAAAGACGAAATCGACAACATGATCGTCCTGGGTGTTAATGATGCAGCTCTTCGTCCAACCGACCACTGCATCTCAAATGCTTCCTGCACCACCAACTGCCTGGCTCCGGTAGTAAAAGTTTTAAACGATGCTTTTGGTATTGAAAGTGGTTTTATGACTACCATACACTCCTATACCAATGATCAAATGATCCTCGACGCTCCGCATAAGGATCTCCGTCGTGCACGCAGCTGCGCTGTTTCACAGATCCCAACCACAACCGGCGCTGCAAAAGCTGTTGGAAAAGTTATTCCTGAGCTGAAGGGTAAACTGGATGGTTGCGCTGTCCGCGTTCCCACCCCGACCGGTTCACTCGTTGACTTTGTTGCCAACCTGAAAGTGGAAGCCACCAAAGAACAGATCAATGCTGCCATGAAAGCTGCTGCCGAAGGTCCGATGAAAGGCATTCTGGAATACACCGAAGACCCGATTGTATCTGTAGATATTATTCACAATACCCACAGCTCGATCTTTGATGCTTTAAGCACCATGGTAATGGGAAAAACCGTTAAAGTATTCTCATGGTATGATAACGAATGGGGCTATAGCTGCCGCGTTGTCGACCTGATTGGAAAACTGTTCTAATCAACCTTTGCAATCTATTGAAAAAGGCCGCCTCTACAGGTGGCCTTTTTTTTTGAAACCCCAACTGAAGTCAGGGTGCATCATTTCTCAAAAGCAGGCGCGCTACTCGAATCTCAGCGATTCAATCGGGTCGAGTCTCGAAGCCTTCATGGCCGGGTATATACCTGAAACGATCCCGACTATAAAACAAAGCGTAAAGCCCATAATAATCCATCCCCAGGGTATGGTGAATACGCCTCCTGCTATCAGCGGAATCAGGTTGCCGACAATGATTCCGAAAACAATTCCTACTACCCCGCCAATTTGACCGATCAATACAGCCTCAAATAGAAATTGCTGCTGTATTGTTTTATTGCTGGCACCAATCGCTTTTCTGATTCCGATTTCCTGAGTTCGCTCAGCCACAGCTACTAACATGATATTCATCAGTCCGATAGCGGCCCCCAGTAAGGTGATGATCCCGATTAACGTAGCTGCCACGGTGATACTTGAAATTGAGCTCATCATCATTTCTGCGATGCTGTCGCTCCGAACTGTATGAAAATCTGAGGCATCTATCGGGTCTAAACCACGAATCACCCTGAAAAGACTCTCGGCCTCCCCCATTGCCTGATCCATACTTACCCCCTCGTTGGGCAATACGGTAATCGTAAATGACATATTCGGATAGGAAAAATACTGTCTGACATTCGTTACCGGAATACAGCATAAGCGATCGCCGCTACCCACCATAGTGGCCCCTTTTTCCTTCAGCAATCCAATGATGCGGTATTTTCCATTTGACACCGTAATGGTCTTCTCCAATGGGTCCTGTCCGGATTTAAAAAGACTTTTTGCTACTTCGGCGCCAACCAGTACAATGTTTTCACCGCTCCTGATGTCGGCTTCCGTAAAATTCCGGCCCTTGGCTATTTCATATCCGGCAGTAACCAGATAGTTTTCATCAACCCCTCTAACACTGACATTCGGATTGGTTTTTTCCGATTCATATTTTATGGTCGCATTCCCGGTAGCCCCGATCGAAACCGAAACACTTGACGGGAAGTCGAATTCCTTTTTAAAGCGGGAAGCCTCGCTATAAGATATCTGTGAAAAATTCTTGGTCCGCTCCCGATGCCCCCCAATATGAACATTATATCCCCTGCTCCGGATGCTGAAAGAATTGGCGCCCATGGCAGAAAAGGATGAATTCACCGACCTTTTAAGCGAATCAATGGTCGTAAGTATACCAATGAGCGCCATAATCCCGAAAGCAATGATCAGAACTGTAAGAACCGTCCTCAATAAATTTGAACGGATCGACATCGACGAAATCCTGTAATTGTCCCTCATTAAGGCCGTTTTCCTGAAGTATTCGCTGTTGTGCTTCATTCCTGCTGATTTTAGGCTCTGCAAATTACGTAAACCAAACCACATCAGGAATTTTCTGTCTATTTTTAACGAATTGAGCCGAAATGGAAATTCAAACCCGAATATCATCATTTGCAGAACTGGGATCGCGTTTGCCCAAACTGATCAATGACAACCTGCTTCATGAGGTTGCCCAGGCAAATCCGTGGTTTACCGTCAGTGAAACAACCCGGGCGCTACAATCCTGGTCGGCACTATTGACTACGGAGAACCTGACCACCTGGACAAACCGATATAAACTGAATTCGGTGAAATCCCCGGGTAGGGTTCTCGTGATCATGGCGGGAAACATACCCTTAGTCGGGTTTCAAGATTTCCTTTTCGTGCCCATTGCCTGGCATCGGTGCAACGGGAAATTATCA
>JAQWAJ010000429.1 GCA_028707745.1 Bacteroidales bacterium
TAGGACTTCAGATTTCTGGGCCACTGCTGAACGCAAGGTATCGAAAGCAACCGAAGCAGGATCAGACCCCATCTTCTGTTTGACGATCGGTACACCGGCGCGCTGGGCCCAAACTTCAAGCTGTTCAATGGCAGCGGCTCTGAAAGTATCGGCAGCTCCGAGTATAACACTCCTGCCTCTGGATTTGTATTGGTGTGCAAGTTTGCCGATGGTGGTGGTTTTGCCCACCCCATTGACTCCGACGACCATGATTACGTAAGGTCCGCCAGTTTCAGGGAAAGGAAGATCATCCTGATCCTCGGAATTATTTTCGGATAGCAGGTTTCCAATCTCCTCCTTGAGAATCCGGTTCAGTTCATCCGTGCCCATGTATTTGTCACGTGCGGCACGTTGCTGAATGCGTTCGATGATTCTGACGGTAGTGGTTACCCCTACATCGGATGAAATCAGAACTTCTTCGAGATTATCCAGCACCTCGTCATCGACTCTGCTCTTACCGGCGATCACGCGGGTCAGCTTCTTCAGAACGCTCTCCTTGGTTTGGGCCAGGCCCTCATCAAGGTTCTTTTTCTTATCAGCCGAAAACCATTTGAATAATCCCATAGTGAATGATATATAAAAAAAAGGAAAGAGCTTTCTCCACTGTTAGTGATGAAAGCCCCTTCTTATCAGCTAAACAACTACGAATTACTTCGAGTTGAGGTATTCTTTTACATCATCATTATGAACCATCTCTTCCTTAAAAGAATAGGCTCCGGATTTCGGTGACTTCACCATTTTGATAACCTTGGCATAGTGTCTTCCTTTGCCGGTTTGGATTGTAGCAATAACTTTCTTTGCCATAGTCTGAATTATTTAATTTCGCGGTGAACGGTTACTTTCTTCAGAATCGGGTTGTACTTTTTGAATTCCATCCGGTCCGGAGTGTTTTTCCGGTTTTTTGTGGTAATGTAACGTGAAGTACCTGGTTGCCCTGACGCTTTGTGTTCAGTGCACTCAAGGATCACCTGAATTCGATTGCCTTTAGCTCTTTTTCCCATTTTTTACGTCTCCTCTTAAAATTTGGTGATCAAACCTTCGTCTTTGGCCTTTTTGAGACAAGATGCCAAACCGTTTTTGGTTATGGTACGAATACCATTTGCTGATACTTTCAGCGTAACCCAACGGTTTTCCTCTGCCAACCAGAATTTACGGGTAAACAGGTTCGGATAAAAACGCCTTTTCACTCTCCGGTTCGAGTGGGACACGTGGTTACCCACCATCATTTTTTTACCGGTAATCTGACATATCTTGGACATGCTCTTTGAATTTTGGATCGCAAATTACGGCATTTTTATTCAAATATTCAAGCAAATAAGTAAAAAAAGTCATCGGATCTTATGAACTGCCTGATGTTTATAGAAGATCTACTCAGATGTTGTTTCTTTCAAAAGCTCCACACGAAGCAGGTTTAAAGCTGCGGATGTCGACCTAACTATATTACGTTCACGATGTTCCCCCAGATGTAAGCATTGTGAAACCACACCATTAGGGCCGGCAACAGCGATCCAGACAGTGCCTACGGGCTTGTCAGGAGTGCCTCCTTCAGGACCGGCAATACCGGATGTTGTAATCGAGAAATCGGTTCCCAAACTCAACCTGCAGCTTTTTGCCATCTGCTCAACCACCGGTTTACTCACTGCACCATGTTGTTCCAACATCAATTCAGCCACATCGAGGTATTTCGACTTGATCTCATTAGCATAGGCAACAATGCTTCCTTTAAAATATGACGAGCTGCCCGGTATCCGGGTAATCAACCTGGCGATATTTCCACCCGTACAACTTTCGGCAGTTGAAACGGTTAGATGCCGGTCTGACAGCATCGTACCTACAACCTCTTCCAGCGTGACATCATCGAATCCGAAATGACAATCCTTCACAACCGATACAAGGGTTTCAGTAAGTTCGGCCATTCTTTGCCGGAGCGCTGCCAAATCGTCTCCGGTACCTGAAATTCTCAGTTTAACCGTACCGGGTGCCGGGAGATAAGCCAGTGAAAAATTTTCAGGGATCGACTTTTCCCAATCGACCAACAGATCAGCCAGCTTAGATTCTGCCACGCCAGTGGTCATAATGGTTTTATGCAGAATTGCCGGAGTTTTGAAATGGTCAGCCAGCATCGACAAGGCCGATGTCTCCATAATAGAAATCATTTCATACGGCACTCCGGGCATTGAAATCACCACCTTGCCTTCCTTTTCGAACCACATTCCGGGAGCAGATCCCTGTGGATTTGTGATAACCCGGCATTTATCGGGCACCAGAGCCTGGGCTCTGTTGATGGCTGAAAGCGTTACTCCCCTGATAGAATACAGCTGACATATATGGTCGAGCACCGATTGATCCTCAACCAGAACTGAATTGAAATACCCAGCCAAAGTCTGCTTGGTTTTATCATCGTTAGTGGGTCCAAGGCCACCTGTAATCAGCACAACATCAGCCCTGACCAGCGATTCAGTCAGCGCAGCACGTATTTCATCCGGGTTATCAGATATCGAGATAATTCTTTTCACCGGAATGCCGATCATCGACATTCGCTCACCTATCCAGGCCGAATTGGTATC
>JAQWAJ010000028.1 GCA_028707745.1 Bacteroidales bacterium
CTGGTTGAGCTGATTGAGAGCGGTAGGATCGATTCGGCTGCCACAAGGGAGCTGCTGAGCAAGTACCTGTTGCCGATGGTGGAGCAGGGGATCGACCAGCTGGTGCTCGGATGTACCCACTATCCGTTTTTAATACCGGTCATCAGGGAAATCATACCTTCAGGCATAAAAATCATTGATCCGGCTCCCGCTGTGGCCCGCCATACAAGAGAAGTACTGGAGGAGAATGATGGATTGAATCAATCCGGAGAAGTCCCAAATTATCAGTTCTATACGACCGGCAGTATTGAAAATATTCAAAAAATGCTGAAAGGATTAACCGGTATAGATCAGATTGTCAGTCATATAGCAGATTTGTCTTAGGTGGCCGGCCACTACTCCTCGTGATACCATCCTGCGTAAAACAGGTAATTGTTTGCAATCCGGTCGATCATATCCCGGCTCTGATCCGGATTAATATCCTTTATTTTTATAGCAGGTACACCGGCATAAACACTGTTGGGTTCCACGATGGTGCCAGCCTTAATCAGCGCCCCGGCGGCAATGATGCTGTTTTCTCCGATTATGGCATGATCCAGCACTATGGCTCCGATTCCTACCAGCACCCGGTCATGGATTTTGGCTCCGTGAATGACGGCGTTATGGCCGACAGATACCGAGTTGCCAATCTCAATGACGGATTTCTCATATAAAGTGTGGAGGACGGCACCATCCTGAATATTCACCTTGTTGCCAATCCGTATGGAGTTGACATCCCCCCGCAAAACTGCATTAAACCAAACACTGCACTCTGATCCGATGATGACATCACCGATGATGACTGCTGTTTCAGCCAGAAAACAACTTTCTCCGATTACCGGGGTGAAACCTCTGACCGATTTGATATAAGCCATATCTTGATTGTTATTATAAAACTAATTTGCAAAATACACATGATTTTATCATTTTATTCATAATATAAACTATATACTTTTGTGGTCAATTATCCTACTTAACTAGAATTTGTCATGAGTAAACAGGCAAAAGTCATTGAAATCGAAGAAGTTGCCATTCGGTTCTCAGGTGATTCGGGTGATGGTATGCAACTTACCGGCACTCTTTTCTCTGATACATCGGCAATTTACGGTAATGATGTTTCCACTTTTCCGGATTATCCGGCTGAGATCAGAGCCCCGCAGGGAACTGTTGGCGGAGTCTCCGGTTTCCAGGTTCATTTTGGCCACACCCGGATTAATACACCGGGAGATTATTGCGATGTGCTGGTAGCCATGAATCCTGCCGCCTTGAAAGCCAATTTCAGGTGGGTTAAACCTGATGGGATCATCATCTTTGACGCTGATCAGTTCGATGAGAAAAACATTGAGAAAGCCGGGTATAATGGTGATCCTTTTGAAATAGAGGATGTATCGGGTATTCAGGTGATATCGGCTCCGATCAGTACGTTAACCAAGGAGAGCCTGAAAGATGTTGGGTTGGATCCAAAATCGATATTACGTTGCAAGAATATGTTTGCATTGGGAATTGTCAGCTGGTTGTTTGACAGGTCTCTGGAACACGCAATTAAATTTTTCAATACCAAGTTTGCAAAGAAACCGCTTTTGGTTACCGCAAACACGAAAGTATTATATGACGGTTATTATTATGCTGAAACTATTGAGGCTTTCGGCAGTACCTATAAAGTAAAACCGGCGGACATTGAAAAAGGCATATACAGAAATATCAATGGTAATTCCGCATTAGCCTGGGGGCTGATGGCAGCTGCAGAAAAAGCAGGACTTCAGCTTTTCTGTGGATCATATCCTATCACACCTGCGACAGCCATTCTTGAAGAGCTTGCTGTTCGTAAGGATCTTAAAGTAAAAACCTATCAGGCAGAAGATGAAATTGCCGGTATCTGTACAGCCATCGGCGCCAGTTTTGCCGGGTCGTTGGCCGTAACCACAACATCGGGTCCCGGACTCGCCCTGAAGGGGGAAGCCATCGGTCTGGCCGTGATGACAGAGTTGCCTCTGGTGATTGTTGACGTTCAGCGGGGAGGGCCCTCTACCGGTTTGCCAACCAAAACGGAACAGTCTGACCTGATGCAGGCATTATTCGGGCGTAACGGAGAGAGCCCTGTGGTTGTTATTGCCACTTCAACTCCATCCAACTGTTTTGATTATGCTTATATGGCTTGTAAAATCGCTGTTGAGCACATGACACCGGTTATTTTGCTCTCCGACGGATTCCTGGCTAACGGGACTGAACCCTGGAAAATCCCGGATCTGAATGATTACCCTGATATTAAAGTTCCGCGGGTGGCAGCAGATACCCCGAACTGGCAATCTTATGCAAGAGATCCTGAAACTTTAGCCAGAACCTGGGCTATTCCTGGAACTCACGGACTGGAGCACCGTTTGGGCAGTCTGGAGAAGATGAACCTGACCGGAGATGTGTCGTATGTTCCTGAAAATCATGAACTGATGACACAATTGCGCGATCAGAAAGTGCAGAAGGTGGCAAAAGATATCCCGCCACTTGAAATCATCGGTGATGAGGATGCTGACCTTCTGGTGATCGGTTGGGGAGGAACCTACGGACACCTGGTTTCGGCCCTGACAGAGGTACGCCGCGAAGGCAAAAAGGTAGCCCTCGTCCAGTTTAATTATATCAACCCACTGCCTTTGAATACCAAAGAGGTTCTTTCGAAATTCAAGAAACACCTGGTTTGTGAGATTAACCTTGGACAGTTTGCCAATTACCTGAGAATGCAATTTCCTGAATATCAGTATCGCAAGTTTAATAAAGTGATGGGATTACCCTTTACAGTGAAAGACCTGAAAGAAGTGATCATTAAAAATCTGGAGGACTAAAGAATGGATACTCAAATATTGAATACTGAAGATTTTAAAAGCGACCAGATGGTCCGTTGGTGTGCAGGTTGCGGTGATCACGCCATTCTCAGTTCTGTATTAAAAACGCTTCCCCAGCTCGGATACAAACATGAGGACATCGTATTTGTATCCGGAATCGGATGCTCATCCAGATTCCCTTATTATGTCAATACATACGGATTCCATGGTATTCATGGTCGGGCCATGGCGGTTGCCAGCGGAGTGAAAACATCCAACCCGAACCTGAGCGTATGGATAATCTGCGGTGACGGGGATGGACTGGCTATCGGAGGAAACCATTTTCTCCATCTGGTGCGGAGGAATATCGATGTAAATCTGATTATGTTCAATAACAGGATATACGGACTGACCAAAGGACAGTATTCTCCGACATCGAAACTGGGGTCAGTTACCAAAACCTCTCCTTACGGGACCATTGAGCGTCCGTTTAAACCAGGCGGAATAACAATCGGGGCAAACGGAACTTACTTTGCCCGTTCGATTGATTCCATGCCTAAAGTTACGACCGAATTACTGATTGAATCTGCCAGGCACAAAGGAACTTCGATCACCGAAGTGTTGCAAAACTGTGTGATTTACAACGATAGAATATTTGCTGATATCACTGATCGTGATAACCGCGATGACCGTATCATCTTGTTAAAACATGGTGAGCCGATGATTTTTGGTAAAAACCAGGATAAGGGGCTGATCATGAGGAACAATAGATTGGCAGTTGTTCAATTGGGACAAGATGGAATCACCGAAAAAGATCTGCTGGTACATGATGCCCATTGCGAATTTATCGGTACCCATCAGTTACTGGCTGATATGGATTATCCGGATTATCCTGTGGCTATCGGCGTTATTCGCTCTTTCGAAGGTCCGAAACCATACGATGAAAGGATGGAGGACCAGATCGTTGAAGTCTGTGAAAAAAGTAAAATTCACTCTGTCCATGATCTGATGTATTCAGGGTCAACCTGGGAAGTGAAATAATTAGTAAGTTTGATAGATGGCGACATCTATCTATGCAGGACTTCAACTTGACTGAGCAGCAGACCAGTGATTTCGGCGAAGCGGAATTCAAATTCCTCATGCAGCGCCGGATCAACAGGGTATTGATCATCTGCAGTAATTACGACTTCTTCATGCTTGAAGAGGATGGCCGGATTGACGAGCAGATTTTCAATGAATATGTTTCTCTGAACCTGAGGTATCCCCCTGTATTTATTCAGGCAAACACTGCCGGAAAAGCTTTCGAGTATCTCGAAACGGAGCACATCGACCTGGTTATTTCGATGTTGAGTGTGGGTGAAATGGACCCGTTTGAACTATCGAAAAAAATTAAGGCAGAGTATCCGTATATTCCCATTGTGGTATTGACTCACTTTAGCAGGGAAGTTACGATCAAGCTCGAAAAGGAAGATCTCAGTGCCATAGATTACGTTTTTTCATGGTTGGGAAATGCCGACCTGCTGCTGGCAATCATCAAGCTGATTGAAGACCGGATGAATCTGGTGTACGATGTCAATGAGGTTGGCGTACAGACCATACTGCTGGTCGAAGATTCGGTGAGGTACTATTCTTCTTTTCTGCCCGCGATTTACAAAATTGTATTCAAGCAATCGAAGTCGTTCATGCTCGAAGGGTTGAATGAACACCGCAAGATGCTCAGAATGCGGGGCAGACCGAAAATTCTGCTGGCCACCAACTTCGAATCGGCCATGGAATTATTCCAACAGTACCGCGATAGTACGCTGGGCATTATCTCCGACATCTCTTATAAGCGCCTGGGGAAAAAGGATCAGAAAGCCGGACTGATTTTTTGTAAATCGGTGCGCGAAGTTGATCCTTATGTGCCGGTTTTGCTACAGTCCTCGGATCTGAGCAATCTGGATGCAGCACTTGGGCTGAATGCCAGTGTTTTACATAACTACTCCAAAACCCTGGATCTTGAATTGAGGGAGTTCATGATCCGGTACATGAATTTCGGAGATTTTATCTTCCGCGATCCGGAAACCAAGGAGGAGATTGCCAGGGCTACTGACCTGAAAGAGATGCAGGATATTATCATGACCATCCCGGTACAATCACTCAAATATCATTTTTCCAATAATGATTTCTCCAAATGGTTTAATGCCAGGGCCTTTTTTCAGATTGGCGGCCATTTAAAACATAAAACGCTGGATGATTTCGGAACGGTTGAGGCTACCCGGGAATATATCTTCAACATCATATCCAGTTACCGGATGTCGAAAGCCAAAGGGGTGATTTCTACATTCGACCGTAATCGTTTTGATGAATATATGTTGTTCGCCAGAATCGGGGAGGGCTCACTTGGCGGAAAGGCCAGAGGCCTGGCATTTATCGATTCTTTTTTAAAGATTCACGATTTAGCCAACCGATGGGAGGGAATATCGGTTACCATACCCCGGACTGTTGTCATTTCAACAGAGGTTTTTGAGGAGTTTATGGACCTGAACAACCTGTGGAGGCTGGTTGGTTCAACTCCTACGGATGATCAGATTCTGGAAGGGTTTGTGAATGCAACACTTCCGGTGAGAATCTATGGTGACCTTGAGGCTTTTGCCCGTGTGGTTACCAACCCTATTGCCATACGCTCCTCCAGCATGCTTGAAGATAGTCATTATCAGCCATTTGCGGGCATCTACTCCACCTTTATGCTGCCTAAGGTTGACACCGATAAGCAAGTGATGGTGCACATGCTGGCGGATGCTATTAAATCGGTATATGCCTCGGTTTATTTCAAATATTCCAGAACCTATCTGGCAGTTACACAGAATGTTATTGATGCAGAGAGAATGGCGATCATTTTGCAGGAAGTATGCGGCAATCAATATGGGAATCGTTTTTACCCGACCATATCCGGGGTGGCCAGATCGATCAATTTCTACCCGGTTGGGTCGGAAAAGCCGGAAGATGGCATTGCAAACATTGCCTTCGGATTGGGAAAACTGATCGTGGAAGGAGGTGCAGGATTGCGTTTTTCGCCTAAATATCCGGCTAAAGTATTACAACTGTCGTCGCCTGACAGTGCCCTGAAAGAGACTCAGCGTGAGTTTTATTCACTGGATCTGTTTGCCGGACATTTCCATCCCTCCACGGATGATGGGGTCAATATCCTGAAACAGAAAATTAGTGATGCTGAAGGAGATTCTGCCTTGCGTTTTGTTGCATCGACGTATGATATGGAAAATCACATGATTCGCGACAATTTTTCAGAGAAGGGAAGGAGGGTGGTGACATTCAATAATATATTGAAACACAAGACTTTTCCACTTTCAGATATTCTGATGACCCTCATGAAGGTTGGTGAAAAAGAGATGAATAATCCGATTGAAATGGAGTTTGCCGTTAACCTGGATGTGCCGCCGGGATCTCCGAAAATATTCAATCTACTGCAGATACGCCCTGTTGTGGAGAATACCGATGAGCTCAGTTTCAGGCTCGAGGAGGTTGAAGAACAAAATACCATTATCTATTCGGTTTCTGCGCTGGGAAACGGGCTGATCAGGAACATCCGCGACTTTGTCTATGTGAAGCCTGATTTTTTCAGAGCTATTGACAGTGCTGTAATTGCCCGGAAGATTGAGAAGCTGAACGATCTCTTTGTATCGAATGGAACCAATTATGTACTGGTGGGCCCGGGCCGATGGGGTTCCAGTGATTCCTGGCTTGGGATTCCGGTTAAATGGCCTCAGATTTCAGCGGCGCGTGTCATTGTTGAATCCGGGCTACCCAACTACCGGATTGATCCGAGCCAGGGCACTCATTTTTTTCAAAATCTGACCTCTTTCAGAGTGGGATATCTCACGATCAACCCCTATCTGAAAGATGGTTTTTATGATATTGATTTTCTTTCCGGGATTCCATCAGTTTATGAAGATGAATACCTCAGGCACGTCCGTTTTGATGAACCTTTATTGATAAAAATTGACGGTGCACAGAACCGGGGTGTCATTTATAAACCCGGATTCGGGGGTAAAAGATAGGCTGATTGGAGCCTTAAGATTGAGGAAAATCATATCAATACCTGACAAATACTGTATGATTAAACAAACCAGAAAATTACCTTTGCTAACAGTAATGTAATGACTTAAAATTTTGTGTTATGAACGTAGAAAAGATTTTGAACGACCTTGAAAAGAAACACCCGGGCGAGGTGGAGTATCTTCAGGCAGTACGCGAAGTTTTGGAATCCATAAAAGAGGTTTATGAACAAAATCCTCAGTTTGAATCCGCAGCGATCATTGAACGTCTGGTTGAGCCAGATCGCATTCTGAGCTTTAAGGTTCCCTGGGTAGATGATCAGGGTAAAGTTCAGATGAACTTAGGATACAGAATCCAGTTTAATAACGCTATCGGACCTTATAAAGGTGGCTTACGTTTCCACCCGAGCGTTAACCTGAGCATTCTGAAGTTCCTGGGTTTTGAGCAGATTTTCAAAAATGCTTTAACCACCTTGCCGATGGGCGGTTCAAAAGGTGGATCAGATTTCAATGCTAAAGGTAAATCTGATGGTGAAGTAATGAGGTTCTGCCAGAGTTTTATGCTGGAATTGTGGAGGATTATCGGACCGGAAACTGACGTACCTGCAGGAGATATCGGTGTTGGCGGACGTGAAATCGGATTTCTGTATGGCATGTATCGTAAACTGGCTCATGAAAATACAGGCGTTCTTACCGGAAAAGGCCGCGGCTGGGGTGGATCATTGGTTCGTCCGGAAGCTACCGGTTTTGGTAATGTTTACTTTGCTAATGAAATGCTGAAAACCAAAGGCGCAAGCTTTACCGGTAAAACCGTTTGTGTTTCAGGTTTTGGTAATGTTGCATGGGGCGCTGTCAGAAAAGCAACCGAGCTGGGCGGAAAAGTGGTAACAATCTCCGGACCTGATGGATATGTGTATGACCCGGATGGCGTAAAAGGAGAAAAGATCGATTATATGCTTGAACTGAGAGCATCTAACAATGATGTTGTTAAACCATACGCCGATAAATATGGTGTTAAATTCGTCGCCGGAAGACATCCATGGGAAGTAAAATGCGACATTGCTCTGCCTTGTGCTACCCAGAATGAACTGAATAAGGAAGATGCACTGGCGTTGATCAAAAATGGTTGTACCTGTGTTTGTGAAGCCGCCAATATGCCTTCAACACCAGAAGCCATCGAGGTTTTCCATAAGGCAAAAATCTTGTTTGCTCCGGGGAAAGCTGCTAACGCCGGTGGTGTAGCAACTTCGGGACTTGAAATGTCACAAAATGCGATGAAACTGAGCTGGTCGGCTGAAGAAGTGGATGCTCGTTTACACCAGATCATGAAAGATATTCATCAGCAGTGTGTGATCAATGGAAAACAGGCCGATGGGTATGTTGACTATGTTAAAGGTGCTAACGTTGCCGGATTCCTCAAGGTTGCCAATGCAATGGTTGACCAGGGGGTGATCTAGTTTACGGATACGGATCAATAAAAAGAGGCTGTCTCACTGATGAGGCAGCCTCTTTTATTTATCTGCAATGTATAGTAATTACACGGGAATAATTGATGCACCTGAAGTTTCCACGGTACGGTCAACTTTTTTTATCAGTCCCTGCAATACATTACCGGGTCCGACTTCAATAAACCGGGTAGCGCCGTTGGCGATCATGTTCTGAATGGTCTGTGTCCAGCGTACCGGGCTGGTGAGCTGAGCCATCAGGTTTTTGCGGATGATTTCCGGATCAGTTTCCGGAAGTGCATTGACATTCTGATATATCGGGCAAGCTGGTTTTACGACAGGAGCTTCCTGAATGGCCCTGGCTAATTCTGCTCTGGCCGGTTCCATCAGAGGAGAATGGAAAGCGCCCCCGACAGACAGTTTCAGGGCTCTTTTGGCTCCGAGTTCCTGAAGCCGGGCGATGGCCAGATCAATTCCCTGATGCGATCCTGAAATCACAATCTGTCCGACGGAGTTGTAATTTGCCGGAACAACCACTTCATTGATCTCTGCGCACACTTTTTCGACTACTTCATTTTCCAAACCCAGGATTGCAGCCATGGTCGAAGGGTTCATTTCGCATGCCCGCTGCATGGCTTGTGCACGCTTGAAAACGAGCGTCAGCCCATCTTCAAAACTCAATGCACCGGCAGCCGTAAGGGCAGAAAATTCACCCAAACTGTGTCCGGCTACCATGTCGGGTTGAAAACGGTCACCCAACACTACGGCAAGAATAACTGAATGGAGGAAAATTGCCGGCTGCGTGACTTTTGTCTGGCGAAGGTCTTCTTCGGTTCCGTTAAACATGATACCGGTAATACCGAAACCGAGGATTTCATCAGCCTTTTCAAACAGATTGCGGGCTACATCAGATTGATCGTACAGATCTTTACCCATTCCGGGAAACTGAGCGCCCTGACCGGGAAATACAAAAGCTTTCTTCATATTTTAGGATTAATGGAGAGTAGAGGTAATTAAATGAATGAATTCCTCACGGGTGGCTGTTCTCAGGAATGCCCCGGTGAAATCGGATGTCGTAGTCACTGAATTCTGTTTCTGAATGCCGCGCATCTGCATGCACATGTGCTGAGCCTCGATCACCACGGCAACGCCAAGCGGCTCAAGGGTGTCCTGAATGCAGTCGCGTATTTGGGTAGTCAGGCGTTCCTGAACCTGCAACCGGCGGGCATAAGCATCGACCACCCGGGCAATTTTACTCAATCCCGTCACTTGCCCGTTCGGGATATAAGCTACATGAGCTTTGCCGAAAAACGGCAGCAAATGATGCTCACAGAGACTATATAGTTCGATGTTTTTAACCACAACCATCTGTTTGTAATCTTCATGAAAGGTTGCCGACTTAAGCATTTCGACCGGATCCAGATTATATCCCTGAGTGAAAAACTGCATCGATTTGGCTACCCGTAACGGCGTTTTCAGCAAGCCTTCACGGGTGGAATCTTCGCCGATCAGATCCAGAATTCTACGGTAATGATGCGATAGCTCTTCAGTCCGCTCATCGTCATATCGCTCAATTTTCTGATAACCATTACCGTTATTCTCGTATAGATTGAATTCCATTTTTTGAATATTTGATAGAATGATCCGACAAAGAAAGAATAAATTTTGTTCAGAAAGATTAACTTCGAACATCATTCCTATACCTCACATGAGTCAACTGATCGTTATTCCCACGCTCACTGAAGCTTTTCCGCTGATAAACTCTGCCGGATTTGTTCCGACCGAAAATCCTGCTGTTTATCAGGCTAAGAGCCCTGAATGGAAATTATTGATCGCCGGGATAGGGATCGTACCTGTTATGTATCATCTGACCCGGCACCTTGCCAATAACCGGTATGACCGGGTGATACATGCCGGAATAGCAGGGAGTTATTCGCTTTCACTGCAACCGGTTGAAGTAGTGCAGGTTGTCAGAGATACTTTTGTTGACGTCGGTGTCGATCATGGAGGTGGGGTAGTCAAATGGATTTTTCATGAAAATATCTGGAAACCGGATGAAAAGCCTTTTAGAAATGGTTGGTTGGAAGTGCCGGAGGACAAGTCGTTGAATCTCGAAACGGTTATTGGGATAACAGTAGATACGGTTACCTCAGGACCGGAGCGCAAAGCGCGCCTGGCTGAAAAGTTCAATCCCCAGATTGAGACCATGGAAGGAGCCGCGGTTTTTTATGTTTGTCAGATGGAAAACATCCCGGTGATCCAGATTCGTTCGATATCCAACTCCACCGGAGTTCGCGACCGGCACAACTGGAAAACTGAAGAGGCCATTGAAGCATTTACACAAGTACTAAAAGATATGGTATGCAAATAACGCTTGGGTTCAGTACCTGTCCGAATGATACATTTATTTTCGATGCTTTGGTGAATGGTAAGATTGACACCGAAGGGCTGGA
>JAQWAJ010000029.1 GCA_028707745.1 Bacteroidales bacterium
ACTACTGATCCTATCTGTTGCTTTGGCTCTTTCCTGTTCCCCGGTTTTCGGACAATCCGGGAGTACTCCAGTACCAATAAAAAGCAATTCAGATATCAGCACCAACGACACCTGGGGTTTCGGCATCAATGCAGGCCTGAATGGATTCGGACTGGAACTGGTTAAAGGATTTGGCGACAGGCTGACTGGTCGTCTGGGTTACTCCTGGCTGAAATTCCCTTATTCCCGAAGGCTCGACCTCGAAGGGTATGACCTGGTGGCTGACGCTAAAATCACTTTGGGGGGCTCCATGATTGCAGCCGATTATCGGTTAGCCAATCCCCGTTTTCACCTGACCGGCGGCATTGTTTTTAATCAAATGCAGGTGTTGGCGACGGTACGGTCGAGGAGTAGCTTTCCTTACGGAGTTATTCAGATTCCTGCTGAAGAGGTGGGAACCATTACCGGCCAATTACGCCCCGGAATAAACATTTCCCCTTATCTTGCTGCCGGAATTACTGACACTTTACCGGGCAGATGCCCGCTGATCCTCAATGTGGAAGCCGGGTTTTTTTATCAGGGAGCACCGACGATTCAACTATCCGGAGAGGGAGTGATCGGCCCGATGGCGAGCCAGGAGAATACGGATGTTATCAATAAAATAATGGCCAGATACCCGTTATATCCGATGATCAATTTCAGATTAACCTATTTCTGGCCGTCGACGGGAAAATTAATTTCTGACAGATGAAGAACTACCGGCATAGCCTGATATGGTCATTGTGCCTGTTGACACTGCTCTTCAGCAGTTGCCGGAAATCCGGGGATCCCATGGATGATATCAAGATCTCCATCGATCTGAATATTTTCAAAACGTTTGTATCGTTCCGGTTTGCAGATGCTCAAACAGGTGAACTGATCGGTAGTTCTGACGGTACCGTAGTGACTCTGGCTTTTAGTGGCCGTGATGCTGCCGCGGTGGTATCCCAGACAGGTGAACAGCCTGCCCAACACACTTCGGTGCTGGGGATGGTAAGTGTGGCGCTCGATCCTTATGGCCCCTATGAAATGAAACCGGGGAACTCGGTGATCTTTGATTTTTTAGCCACTGCACCCGGATATGCACCGACCCGGGCCTCGCTGACCATTACTCAAACAGGCACCCTGGTTTGTATTGTAAATATGAGGAAATCAGGATCTTCGCAAAGCGGGCCGCAGATATACCGGGTTAAACCGGGCGATATCGTCGGCGGAACCCTGTTGGCAGGCTTTCGCATGATGACTCCCGGCAATCTTTTTGAACTGGATTGCCCGGACAGTGTGCAGTTTGCCGGAACCGGAGGAACACCGGCATCGGGGAGGCTGACTATTACCGCTACCCGTTATGGGAAATTATCTGAGACCGTTGCCGGCGGAACCCGGGTCATGGATTTTTCAGATCAGGGTGTTACCACTCCAGGAGTTCTTGACCCCGAAAGCATTCTGGATATTTCGCTACAAAGCGCCGGTGCAGGCACGATAACGAACCTTCCCGGAAAGCCCGTCAGCTGGCGGTTTGCCGTGAGTACTGATTACCAGCCCGGAGATTCACTGCCGGTATGGAGCTACGTCCCCGGCGAAAAACTTTGGAAATCAGAAGGATATGCTAAGGTTTCCATCGAAGATACCAGCCGGTTCGCCACTTTTGCACTACACCATTTCAGTTTGTATGCCTCCGGCCAGGTAGCTCCATCGCGATCAGTATCAGGCGAGGTCTCTTTTTCTATCGATAAGCCCTTTCCAACCCTCAGTTTTCCGGGTATCATTTCCTTGTCAGATGCTGCCAGCGGGGAGATCATCCAAACGATTGCCGTTACCCTCTATTCAGGGCTCACTTTACCCCTTGCGCTGGATCTTCCGGTGGGATCAGCCATCAGTTTGACCGTGCAGGCCACCGAGGCGGATTTTGAACTCGCCACCCAACCAACTTCCTGGTTAATAACCCCGGACCAGACCGCTTTTTCCGCATCGTTTACCCTGATTCCGCTCAAATGTCATTTTTCTGGCACGGTGACAGCACATTTTCCTGCTGATTTCAGGGGTTACCCTGTCCCTGCACAGATCCGGATTACCGATGCTGAATCCGGTAATCTGCTGTCAGTGAAATCCATTCAGATAGCTTCCGCTGATTTTTCATCTTCGGTTTCAATTATGGTTCGCGAAGGCAGAGCGGTTAATATCCGGATAATACCAATCGCCCTGGATTCCGATTTCAGAAGTAGCCCGGAGCAGATCAGAGAGGAGTCGCCTTGTATGGAAAACGGTTCGTGGAATTTTAATCTCGAAAGTACTACCTGCCGGATTCACAGCTCAATATCGGTCAATATCGCGGGTCCGCTTCAACACGAACCCATACCGGCCGAACTTATTCTGCTCCGCGCTTCCGACCGGCGCCGCATCAAATCCATGGTGGTGAACCTGAATCCCGGGGGAACGACTATTGATCTCGAATCGGCAGTTCCCTTGAACACGGATGTGGTAATCTTACTCGGCCCTGCCTTAGCCGAACGTTCATTTACCACCGATCCGGGCGAGTTTACCTGGGCCAATCCTTGCAGCAACAGTTTGAATCCGGTGTTTACCATAACACCCCGGTTTGCCCTGTTGACGGGGAAAATCGTGTTTACCTATGAAGCCGGACTGGTTGCTGACGATATTCCGATCAGGGTGCTTACCTATACGTTAAAAGATGACAAGCTGGTTTCGAGCAATGATTACCTGGTTCACCGTGCCGACCCCAACATTGTGATACGCCAGTTTACTCCTGCGGAACCTCTTTATCTGAAGATAACCCGGATAACCAATCAGGTGGGATTCAATCCTGTGCCCTTCAAGATTCAGATTCCGGATCCTTCATCAACGCCTGAAAGCTGGTCGGTGAATCTCAACCCCACCGAATTTTGCCTGGTGCATTTCCTGGTCAAGGTTGTTTGCCCGAAAGGCGAGGTTTTACCTACCGTTCAGGGTTATTACCGGATTCCGGGCGACGAATGGCATGAAATGAATATTGTGAGTGGAAATCTATCTATTAACATTGAACTCGGATTGACCTATGAAGTGGGGATGATCCTGAACGGTGTGATGATCGATAGTGTTTTCACGGTTGATAAGCGGGATATCAGTCTGACTTTCGATCTGGAGCCCAGCGATTGTGAAAAGATGGGGTGGGGCAAATAGTATCAGGGAGCGGCAACCTCCCCTTTTCTTAATACATAAACGATTCCGTACTCTTCGGCGAGTTTCCGTCGTTCCGCTTCGGGATATCTGGAATAAAACTTCTCGATTCCGTCCCATACGGTAGCCAGGAGGGCATCTACTTCTTTGCGGATCTCGGCCATTTTCTGATCGGCACGTTCGGTAGATTTATTGGCAGTCGCCAGAATATAGAACCCGTCCCTGCATTGGTCATACCAGACTTTTACCTTGGCGATACTGGGGGTCATAATGGGCATGCCGCCCTGCTTGGTGCGCAGGTTTTCACCGTCGATGATCCGTTGACCCCATTCGAGCAAATCGGTGTCGCACCGGAGATCGGGCAGCCGGTTACCGAACTCTTCAAGGCCATAAAGAGCTCTGGCGGATTCGGGAATTTCTTCGCGGGTTATCGCAAAGTTAAGGACCTGAATGAAGTGCGACAGATACAACCGGGCTTTCATCAGTTTGGGCTGATGCTCGCGGTTAAACGCAATCTGGTTTTTCCGGGCCTGTTCCTGCTGATGTTTGGCCCCTTCGAGCTTACAGATGATATTCCGCAAAGTGTGGATGTGCTCGGCCGGATAAGCCAATTCATCCAAACCGGCAATCTCAGCCATCCGGGTGGATGCATTGAGCGCCTTTAGCCGGGCAACATCGGTAGTGGGTAATCTTCGGTAGGGCATGGCATTTTATCCAGGCTTAAATTACACAAAATCGGAATAAAAACCATTTGCCGGCAGCAAAGTGGTAACCGAATTGGCTTATCTTCGTTCGTTATAAAAAATACGACCATGTTTCAACCACAAATTTACCTTCAACGAAGAGCCCAACTCCGAAAAATCATGGGCAACGGGCTGGTGTTACTGCCCGGAAATGTCGATGCCGCTTTTAACTACCCGGCAAATCAATACCATTTCAGGCAGGACAGCACATTTCTCTATTATTTTGGACTTGACCACGCCGGGCTGGCGGGGGTGATCGATGCCGATTCGGGTGAAGACTGGATTTTCGGGAACGATGTTGACATGGACGATATCATCTGGATGGGAGTCCTTCCGACGGTTAAAGAGATGGCGCTTGAAGTGGGTGTAACCCATACGGTCCCATACAAAAATCTCGAAGATGCAATCAATAAGGCACTTGCACAGGGTCGTGAAATTCATCTTCTGCCTCCTTACCGGGGCGAGACTATGCTCGAACTGGAACGTCTTCTTAAAATTCCGGCCGCCGGGCTCAAAGGAAAATCGTCGGTTAAACTGATTAAAGCCGTTGTTTCGCAGCGCTCCATTAAGGATCAGTACGAGATCACAGAGATTCAGAAAGCCATGGATACGGCTGGTTTGATGCATACCAAGGCCATGAAAATGGCCATGCCGGGTGTTTGGGAACAGGAGATTGCGGGAACCATCGAAGGCATTGCCATGGCTCACGGCGGACCGGTTTCATTCCCGGTTATCCTGAGCATGAACGGGCAGACGTTGCATAATCATGATCACAGCCAGTACCTTCAGGAAGGCCGGATGATGGTGGTGGATGCCGGATGCGAAACATCGATGCACTATGCTTCCGATCTTACGCGTACCGTGCCGGTGGGACTGCGGTTCAACAGCCGTCAGAAAGAGGTGTATGAAGCCGTTCTGAACGCCAATATGAAGGCCATCGAAGTCATTAAACCCGGTCTTTTTTACCGGGATATTCACAAAATGGCTGCTGCTGTGCTGGTTGACGGACTGAAAGGAATCGGACTGATGAAGGGCAATACACAGGATGCCGTCGAAGCCGGAGCCTATGCCCTGTTCCTCCCTCACGGGCTGGGCCACATGATGGGTCTCGATGTTCATGATATGGAAAACCTCGGGCAGGTCTATGTGGGTTATGACGATGAAATCCAGCCGTCGACACAGTTCGGGATCTCATTCCTGCGCCTGGGGCGTAGACTGCAGCCAGGATTTGTGATCACCGATGAGCCCGGATGCTACTTTATACCGGCCCTGATCGATCAGTGGAAAGCCGAAGGTTTACATACTGATTTTATTAATTACACGGCAGTCGAGAAATACAAAGATTTCGGAGGCATCCGCATCGAGGACGATATACTGGTCACCGAAACCGGCAATTTAGTGTTGGGCAAAGGGGTAGCTAAAACGGTAAAGGATATTGAAGCCCTTAGATAGAATTCCCGGAATTCTTCAGGGTAATTACAATAAAGGCGCAGCATTATGCGCCTTTATTGTTTTCCTTTCGGCAGGTAATCTGTTGGAAGCATCTTTCTGACCCGATAAGCCTGGTCAAGAATGACCCATTCCAGTGTTCCGCCGGGCACCTGGAAATTTCCTTCCCAGTCGAAAATGATTTTACCTGTGGTAGAACTGATGGCCCACCTGGTAACTTCAGACCGATCCTGGCTTTTATCGGGATTTTTAAAAACGAGCAGGCGGCCATTCAATGCCAGGGCCTTGATTCCTTCTGACGGCCCTTCGGTGATCAGGCTATCCGGAATGATATACTCTTCATCCGGGGAAAAGTAAACATATTCAGACTCTTTTTTCCCCGGAAACCAGGCGAAAATGCTATCTCTTTTAGCCTGACTGGTTCCGCCTAAACCCGCATTCAGGTTTTCTCCCGGCTGAATATCAGCTTTCGCGGGGAGTGTTTTGCGCAGGAAGTATCCGTTTACGGCAAGTTTATTCTGATTAAGCATCATGAGGAAGTGACGGAGGCTCCCGTGGAATTCGGCTTCGCGGTTTTTCTCCCAGTTCAGGCCTGATAGTGGAATGACCGATTTGAGGTTCTCAAACAGGGTGCTGCCGGAATAGGAGTAACTGGATTTCTTGAACCCGTATAACCGCTGGGGAGGAGTTTGCTCAAATTTAAAATAGTCGAGAAAATAGGTGATCCGGTAACCCAACTGGCGATTGACAATTTTCAAAGGTTTTTGCGCATATCCAATCAGGATATCCCCCTGATAATAAAATTTAAGGTCCTTTTGATTCTCCAGGAAACACTTGGTTTCAAAAGGATCGCCGAGAAAATACTCCTTAAAGATGTTGAAACTCCTCTCCCAGTTCGGAATTTCGCCTTTGATCACTACTTCGCTCAGCGCTACCGTTTTTCCCGATATTCTGACATTCAGACTCGTGTGTGCGCCCGGAATAACCGTCATCAGATACTCCAACGGCTCGTATGACAGGTGCCTGAACAGCAGCTTCTGATCTCCGGCCGGCAGCTTGGAGAGGAAATATTCCCCTTTCGAATTGGTTGAGGTGCCGATGGTTGTTGAGGGGATAAAAACGATCACATCGGCAACCGGCTGGCCGGTGATTGAATCGGTCACCACTCCGGAGACGGAGCTGGTTTGGGCCAAGCCCACCTGAGCCGGTGATTTTAAGGAACCTGTTAACAGAAAGGAAAGTGCAATTACTGTAAAGCAGGTTTTACGGGTCATCTGAGTTTAACTTTTAAGGTTTGCCAGAAGAAATTCGCGGTTGAGCCTGGCAATATGTTCGATCGATACCCCTTTTGGGCATTCCACCTCACAGGCGCCGGTATTGGTACAGGCTCCGAAACCCAGTTCATCCATTTTTGCCACCATGGCTTTTGCCCGGCGAACTGCCTCAGGCCGGCCCTGTGGAAGGAGCGCCAGGTGCGAGACTTTCCCGGCAACAAAAAGCATCGCCGAGGAATTTTTGCAGGTTGCCACGCAGGCCCCGCAGCCGATGCAGGCAGCGGCATCCATAGCCTCATCCGCTTTATGTTTCGGGATCAGAATTCCGTTCCCGTCGCGGGCCGATCCGGTATTCACCGAGATAAATCCGCCGGCTTGCAGAATCTGATCGAAAGCAGTGCGGTCAACCATTAAGTCCTTGATTACCGGAAATCCCCCTGCGCGCCAGGGCTCGATCACGATGGTATCCCCATCCCTGAACTTACGCATGTGAAGCTGGCAGGTGGTGATATCATCATCCGGTCCGTGGGCGCGGCCATTAATGTACAAGCTGCAGGTGCCGCAGATTCCTTCACGGCAGTCATGATCAAAAACCACCGGCTCCTGGCCTCCGCTTACCAGCTGCTCGTTTAAAACGTCCAGCATTTCCAGGAAAGAGCTGTCGGGAGAAATGTTTTTCAGCGTGTAGATTTCAAACCGTCCTTTAGCTTTCCGGTTATCCTGCCGCCATATTTTCAGTGTCAGATCCATGGTCGTTATTCTTTATAGTTCCGTGTTTTTACCTGGATAAATTCATAATCAAGGGGTTCCCGGGTTAGTTCGGGCTCCTGACCGGGGCCCTTATACTCCCAGGCTCCCACATATTTGAAGTGTTCATCATCGCGTTTGGCTTCACCGTCCGACATTGCATGCTCTTCACGGAAATGACCGCCGCACGACTCCTCCCGGTGGAGGGCGTCTTTGGCGATCAGCTCGCCCAGTTCCAGAAAATCAGCCACCCGGTTGGCTTTCTCGAGTTCAATGTTCATGGCGTTTGCTGTTCCGGGTATTCTGACTTCACTCCAGAACAATTCCCTGACCTTCCTGATTTTTTCGATTCCTTCTTCCAAACCGGCCCGGTTCCGGCCCATACCGACATGGTCCCACATGGCCAGTCCAAGCTCCTTATGGATGGAGTCAACCGTTCGGGTTCCCTTTATTCCCATCAGCTTGTCATTCCACTCGCGAACCGATTCGATTGCCTGGCCAAATTCAGGCTGTTTCGCGGGGTCCATTCGTGCAACCGACAATTGCCCGGCGAGGTAATTCTGGATGGTAAATGGCAGCACAAAATAGCCGTCAGCGAGTCCCTGCATGAGTGCCGAAGCGCCCAGCCGGTTGGCCCCATGATCGGAGAAGTTGGCTTCACCAATCGAGAAAAGGCCGGGTATCGTGGTCATCAGCTCATAATCAACCCATAACCCGCCCATCGTGTAGTGAATGGCCGGATAGATCATCATCGGAGTCTGGTACGGGTTCTCATCGACGATTTTTTCATACATCTGAAAAAGATTGCCATATCGCTCTTCGATCACATTTTTCCCCAGCCGGTTGAGTGCATCTTTGAAATCCAGATAGACTGCCTGGCCCGAGCCAACCCCGTAACCGGCGTCACACCGCTCTTTTGCAGCACGTGAGGCCACATCGCGCGGAACCAGATTTCCGAAAGCGGGATATCTTCTTTCTAGATAATAATCGCGTTTCTCTTCAGGCAGATCGGTTGGTTTCAGCTTGCCGGTCCGGATCTTCTCGGCATCTTCCTTCTCTTTGGGTACCCAGATACGCCCGTCGTTCCGGAGGCTTTCGCTCATGAGGGTCAGTTTCGACTGGGATGCGCCGTGCACCGGGATGCAGGTGGGGTGAATCTGAACAAATGCGGGATTGGCAAAGGCAGCTCCCTTTTTGTATGCTTTCCAGATGGCGCTGGCGTTTGAGCCCATCGCATTGGTAGATAGGAAGTAAACATTGCCATAGCCCCCGGTGGCCAGTACTACGGCATGACCGAAATGCGATTCGAGTTCACCAGTTTCAAGATTACGCGTCACGATGCCGCGTGCGATACCGTCAACCAGAATGATGTCCATCATTTCAGTTCGGTTGTACAGTTTGATATTGCCGGCAGCGATCTGGCGGTTCAGGGCCCCGTAGGCGCCGAGCAGCAGTTGCTGACCGGTTTGACCCCTGGCATAAAAAGTTCTGGATACGAGTGCTCCCCCGAAGGAGCGGTTATCGAGATACCCGCCGTAATCCCGGGCAAACGGAACTCCTTGTCCCACACACTGATCGATAATCTGATTGCTCACTTCGGCCAGCCGGTAAACGTTGGCTTCGCGGGCCCGGTAATCACCCCCCTTAATGGTGTCGTAAAACAAACGATAGATACTATCTCCATCGTTCTGATAATTCTTTGCAGCATTGATACCGCCCTGTGCAGCAATCGAATGTGCACGGCGCGGACTGTCCTGATAGCAAAAGTTTTTGACCTTGAAACCCAGTTCCCCCAGCGATGCGGCTGCCGAGGCGCCGGCTAATCCGGTTCCGACCACAATAATGTCGAATTTTCGCTTGTTGGCGGGATTAACCAGGTTTTGAGCGGATTTATACAGCGACCATTTCTCAGTCAGTGGTCCCGATGGTATTTTTGCGTTTAGTTTCATGGTTTTCCGTTTTAATTGATCATGGATGAAATTTTAACCCACAGCGGAATTACCGCAAAGCCGCCCGCCACGATGATGGTATAAATCCATCCGATCACCTCCAGCCGTTTGCGCCAGCGGTCGTTGCTCAACCCAAGCGTCTGAAAGGCTGCCCAGAAAGCATGCGTCAGATGTATTCCAAGTACAATAGCCCCGAGTACATAAATGAGATCGATCCACCACCAGTCAATGAAAAACGAGGTGACCAGCAGGTAGGCATTTTCAATCCCGTCAACCGTCGATTGATCCAGCATTTCACTGCCGGTAAACTTGATCTTCCAGAAAAAATTGGAGAGATGAATGATCAGAAAGATCAAAATCAGCGAGCCCAGAACGAACATGTTCCGGGAGGCCCAGGTGCTGCTGTTGCCGGCGTGTTTTTTATCATAATCAACCGGACGTGCCCACTGATTGGTCAGTGTCAGGAAGCACGCGTAAATGATGTGAAGAATAAACCCGATGGCCAAAACCGGTTCCACAATCTTGATAACCGGGTTTGAACCCATAAAATGGGCCGCACTGTTGAACAGCGCTCCGGTAGGATCAAAAATGATCAGGCTGTTGACAATCAGGTGAACTAACAGAAAGGTTATCAGGAATAACCCCGTTATACTCATCAGGAATTTCTTTCCAATGGATGAGTTCAGGAAACTTGCCATAGGTATGTGTTTTAGTCTGATTCAGATAATTGTTGAAATTATGGAATCAGATTCACATAACCAATTATTTTGCAGAGAAGAGCCGCCGGGCATCGCGTGCAGCAGCCATTTCGGTCCAGCTTTCGGGGATGGTTTTCCAGTTGTGTGCTGATGCAGGGGTAATATTGCCCTGCTTGCGGATCCACCCGGTCAGCAAAAACCGGAAATCTGTTTCCGATGATTTGATCAGCCTTTTTGCCACTTCGTCCTTGCTTAAACCGGCTCCTCTGCTGAGATGGCTCCCGCCCCCGCTGCCACGGTACGAATTGAGTGCTACCTTGTAGGTTTTGTTCAGATCAAACGGCTGTCCATCCGACATTTGGTTGATGGTAACCATCTTGCCGGCTGGTTGCCGGAGATCAACGGTATAGTCGATTCCTTCGGCCGAATCGAAATTGTAATAGGCATTCTTCAGTCTCCAGGAACCCTCTTTCTGCTGGTCCATATTGAGCATCAGGTCATCCGGTCCGGTCATCGTTTTCATCCAGATAGAATACGAGTAATTGAGATAGCCGAGTATCTCGGAACCAGTCAGACTTATCGTGTATAATTGATTTTCAAATCGATATAGTCGGAACAGATCCTTAACGGTAAGGGTTCCCTGAGGGATTGTCGAACGGAAGGAGAGCGGGGCGGTGAAGGAAACATCGGCCCCGGTGAGCTCCAGCTGGGCGCGGTGGATCAGACTTA
>JAQWAJ010000430.1 GCA_028707745.1 Bacteroidales bacterium
GAATCTTTACTGTCGGCGTTGGCCAAACACTGCTCATGAGCGATCCTCCTGACTTCTGGTTTGGTGATCTCACCCAGTGGAAACACCGCCAGACTCAACTGATGCTGATTCAACTGACATAAAAAATAGCTCTGGTCCTTATTCTGATCGAGCCCGCCCATCAAACGGTAGATCGGCCCATCCTGCGAATCTATCGAATCTACCCGGGCATAATGACCGGTGGCGACTTTTTCAGCTCCCAGTTTCAGCGCTTCTTCGACGAATGCGTCAAATTTTATTTCACGGTTACAAAGGACATCGGGATTTGGCGTGCGGCCGGCTGCATATTCTCTGAACAAATAATCTACCACACGCGAACGGTACTGCTCACTCAAATCAACCTCATGAAAGGGAATACCGATTTTTCGGGCAACCATTTCGGCAAAAAGGACATCATCTTCGTATGAGCAACTGGCAGATATCAATCCGGTTGTATCATGCCAGTTCCGCATGAACAATCCGACCACATCGTAACCCTGCTCCTTGAGAAGCCAGGCTGCAACACCCGAATCAACACCTCCGGAAATGCCAACGACAACGCGCTTTTTCATGGCGCAAAGATAACGAAAACACGTTATCCTGTCCGTGCAGAGCCGTTAGTCTCAGTTATTTGTACTGCAGTAAATCGGAAATTTTGCCGTAGTATCATCATCCAGGGTGAATTCAACGGCTACAAGTCCCCATTTGTGATTTGCCCAATATCTGATTTTCTTGATGCCGTCAACGTTCCTGACCTCTTCAACCTGGATCACTTTGATGTTCATGAATCCGTATGGATAATCGTTTTCAGTCGACACACTTTTAACAGTTCTGGTTTTACCCGACTCAGTTTCATATTTGTCACCCACTTCGGCATCATATTTTACAATGATACCCGGATCGAGGCCTTTCACACTTTCCAGACCTTCGGTAGTCGATTTGAACTTTACATTGGTGGCCGTTACTTCGTTCCCGCTGATCGTGATCAGATCTGATTTCGAAAGAATGTCTTTTACCGTGGCATTCGTTACGGTAGCGCTTCCTGATAAAACCGATGTTTTACCATCTACTGATACAACAACGGCTGTCAAACTGCTTACACCACCGACCGTGGCAGATGTAGATGAATAGGTGGTGCCTACTTCTCCCATAGGCGAAAGATCTCCGCCGACTGTGGAGCTGCCCAGGTATTTTTCACACGATTGAAAGGTGATTGCCATCGACAGGCATACTGCGGTTAGAAATGCTTTTTTCATGGTTTTGGTTTTGAGGTACATAATAAATCATCCTATATACAAATATAGCATTTTGCTATAGAATTACCTGAACCTTACATATCTATGCTCATCAAGTAACTGGCCGTTTTTAAACACCGCTTTTTTATGTATGGATTCCAGATGAAAGCCGCACTTCTCCAAAACCTTTCCGGATGCGGGGTTGTAAGAGAATATCTCAGCATAGATCAACATAATCTCCGGATAATTGGCAAACACATACCCAACCAGCAGATTAACAGCTTCAGTCATCAATCCTTTTCCCCAGTGCTGTTCCGATAGCCAGTATCCGATCTCGGCGGTGATTCTGTAAACATCGTCCTTGAAAATAATCCCGATGCTGCCTGCTGCTTCTCCGTCAATTTCAATAGCCAGTATCAGGTTTCTGGGTTCGCTGTTCACCATTTTCAGCCATCCGGCGCCGGATTCTTCGGTATAGGGGTGCGGAAACCCGTCGCGCAGATTCTTCCAGATATTAAAGTTATTGGCATGCCTGACCAGCGACGGCAAATCGCTCTCACGCCACCGACGTAGGGTAATCCTATTCGAGGTAAGTGTAACCATACAGTCCTGATCTGTAGGTGGATAAAAACTCCTTGCCCTCTTCGGTGGTAATGGTACCGGATTTCACAGAGGTCGTAACCCATGTTTCCAGGGTCCTGACCATCTTTTTAGGATTATACTGTACGTAATCCAGCACTTCGGCAACCGTTTCACCATCAATGATCTGGTCGATCGAGTATCCTTTGGAATCGACCGAAATATGAACTGCATTCGTATCTCCGAACAGATTGTGCAGGTCTCCCAGTATTTCCTGATAGGCCCCAACCAGGAATACCCCGATATAATAGGGCTCTTTGGCGTCAAGAGAGTGTACCGGCAGATAGTGCGACAGGTTTCTCGTGGAAATGAAGTTGTCGATCTTGCCGTCGGAATCACAGGTGATATCCTGTAAAGTGGCACTGCGGTCAGGTTTCTCATCCAGGCGATGAATAGGAATGATCGGGAAGATCTGATCAACGGCCCAGGAATCCGGTAGTGATTGAAACAGGGAGAAGTTGCAGAAGTATTTGTCAGACAGTAATTTAGGTAGATTTAAAAACTCCTCCGGAATATGTTTCAACTCATTGGTCATCTGGTAAATTTCCTTGGCTATCGACCAGAATAACCGCTCAATCTGAGCACGGGTTTTCAGGTCGAGCAAACCCAGGCTGAAACGGTCAAGGGCTTCCTCGCGGATTTGTTGGGCATCGTGCCAGGTTTCCAGCATGCTGAGCTGGTTAAGCGTTTCCCAGGATGAATAGAGGTCCTT
>JAQWAJ010000431.1 GCA_028707745.1 Bacteroidales bacterium
AAGTAGGCAACCGGGTCTTTAACGGAAGCCGCTCGGTCCTTTCCAATAATATTGAAACCGGAGACGATACCGTAGTGGCAGCTGGATCGGTTGTCCTCCGGTCGTTGCACGAGCCGGGAACCTACACCGGGAATCCATTACAAAAAACCAGATGAACAATCACGTAATCATCATCGCCGAAGCCGGAGTCAACCATAACGGGAGTGTTGAAACCGCCAAAAAAATGATTGAAGTGGCCGCTTCATCCGGGGCGGACTATATCAAGTTTCAGACCTTTAAAACGGAAAAGCTGGTTACCGCCTCGGCGCGCAAAGCCGCTTATCAGGAGATTCAAACCGGCGCTGAAGGCAGCCAGTTCGGCATGCTGAAAAAACTTGAGCTCGATGAGCAGGCTCATATCGTTCTGATGGAATATGCCCGCAAACAGGGCATTCGGATGATATCGACCCCCTTTGACGAAGAGAGCGCCGAGTTTTTAAACCGGCTGCCGGTGGAGCTGTTCAAGCTAGGATCGGGTGACCTGACTAACATTTTGTTATTAAGGAAGTTGGCCTCATTCGACAAACCCATGATCCTTTCAACCGGGATGGCAGATCTGATGGAAATTGCCAGGGCACTCGAAGTGCTGGACAAAGCCGGTTTGCCAAAAACGAAGATCACTCTGCTCCATGCAAATACCGATTATCCAACCCCCTATACCGATGTTAACTTGCGTGCAATACAGACCATGGCGCGGGAGTTCGGGGTTGCCGTGGGATATTCCGATCATACTGACGGTATTGAAGTTCCGGTAGCGGCGGTCGCCCTGGGCGCACAGGTGATTGAAAAACATTTCACGCTCGACCGCCACCAGGAGGGCCCCGATCATAAGGCCAGTCTGGAGCCCGCCGAACTTTCCGCCATGGTGAAGTCCATCCGGAATATCGAGCTGGCGCTGGGCTCCTCTGAAAAGAGGCCTTCAGCCGGGGAAAGAAAGAATATGGCTGCTGCACGCAAAAGCATCGTAGCTGCCTGCCCGATCAAAAAAGGAGAGAAATTCACTGTACAGAATCTAACCGTGAAGCGGCCCGGCACCGGAATCTGCCCATTACGCTGGGACGATATTATCGGTACCTTTGCCATCCGGGATTACCTTACCGATGAACTTATCTGATGCGTAAAATCTGTGTCATAACAACAAGCAGGGCCGAATATGGCCTGTTATCCTGGCTGATGAAAGGAATTCAGTCGGATCCGTTTTTTCAGTTGCAGGTGGTGGTAACTGGTACACACCTCTCGCCGGAATTTGGGTCCACGATCGACCGGATCCGGGAAGATGGTTTTAAAGTGGACCGGAGCTTCGATCTGGAGCTTTTCGGCGACAAACCGATAGATATCACTCACTCCATGGCCCTGGCGCTCGAAGGGTTTGCCGCCTCGTTTCAGACCCTGAAACCCGATCTGATTGTGATTCTGGGCGACCGGTTCGAGATTCTGAGCGCTGCCACCGCGGCCCTCGTAGCAAATATTCCCGTTGCCCATATCCACGGGGGCGAACTGACCGAAGGCGCCATCGACGATGCCATCAGGCACTCGGTTACGAAACTTTCGCACCTTCACTTCGCCGCCGCGAAACCCTACCGCGACCGGATCATCCAACTGGGGGAACAGCCCGACCGGGTTTTTCTGGTTGGCGCCCTGGGTCTCGATAACCTGAACAATATCAAGCTGCTGGAGGCTCCTGAACTGGAAAAAGAGATCGGGTTGCCTTTCAACAAACACAATCTGCTGATCACCTTTCATCCCGAAACGCTGGATGCCGACAAAGCCGGCGAACAAATCAGGGAATTGCTCTCGGCCCTCGACAAACTGCCGGAAACCAACCTGATATTCACCATGCCCAACGCCGATACCGGTCACCGGATTATTATAACCACCCTGCAGTCGTTTGTGCAAAAGAGACAGGATCATGCCATACTGATCCCTTCGATGGGAAGGCTCCGTTACCTGTCGACCATGAAACTGGTCGATGCGGTAGTGGGTAATTCATCCAGCGGAATTATCGAGGCCCCGAGCTTCGGCATCGGAACCATCAATATCGGTAAGCGCCAGACCGGGCGACTCCGGGCAGCATCGGTAATCGATTGCGATGCTACTGAAACAGAGATCACCAAAGCCTTTAAAAAGCTTTACTCACCGGCATTTCAGAAAAAACTGCCAACCATCAGGAATCCTTACGGTACTGGTGGCGCAGCCGAAAAAATATTATCAGTTCTCCGGGAAATTGACCTGAACGGACTGATTTTCAAGAAGTTTTATGACAATCAAACCTACTCATCCGGCAAATAGTTCGCTCAGGTAAACCCATTCGTTTTGTATGTATCAGATCTCAGAAATTAAAATCACCCCGGAAGTTACCATCCGCGAGGCTCTTAGGATCATCGACACCGGAGCCATGAAGATTGCCATAGTGGTGGATGACGACGGGAAACTCAGCGGAACACTGACCGACGGGGATATCCGGCGCGGGCTGCTGAAAGGCATGGATCTGGATAATCCGATCCGGGAAATCTATAACCATCAGCCCGTTTCGGTGAGCATATCCGATTCCAAAGAGAAAAT
>JAQWAJ010000432.1 GCA_028707745.1 Bacteroidales bacterium
GCAATCACGATGATGGCAATTACAGGCTTTAATTGAGGCACCATAAAGAAAGCCAACCTCCCCGCAACAGCAATCGCTGTTAAAACAGCTACGAGAATCAGCTCTCTGGCCTGGGGTTTTTTCCCTTCAAAGGCTATGAAAAAGGGAACCATCGAATAGATGATCAGCAGCATACTGATAAAAAAGTACTTTCGATCGTCTAAAAATGTAATCCCTCCATAAATTGTAGCCGGAATCAGCACAAAGAGCAGTCCAATCATAAGCAAGGTTCTTTTTTTATCGATCATTCAAGATTCTCCTTATATTATGCAATCACATCTTCCGGTGTTACAGCATTCTCAAAAATGTGACGGGACATACGGTTTGCTGCTGTAGTATAAAAGCTGTTTCCTGAAAAAAACCGGTTAGGAGTATTGTCAGTCACAATGGAACCATCGAAAAACATGGCGCAACGATCCCCATATCTGCCGCAAAACTCAATATCATGGGAGACCAAAACAATGGTGGAACTCCCTTTCAGAAGTTTTTTCAGAATCCGGGCCAGCTTTTCTTTGAAATAGTTATCCAAGCCCTTGGTCGGTTCATCCATCAAAATAATTTCCGGCTCCAACAAAAGAATTTTCGCAAGGGCGACCCGTTGCTGTTCTCCACCGGAAAGATCATAGGGATGAGCCTCAAGCAATTCATTGATTTCCACCAATTCGGCAACGGATGCCACACGAGCTTCCTTTTCTTCTTTTGCTAACTTCTTTTCATCCAGTACCTCTAAAAGATCGAGCTCAACTGATTTTTCCACAAACAGTGACTTGGGATCTTGAGGCAATATACCGATTAAACCGTTATACAATTGACTTTCTTTATATTTTCCAATCCACTTTCCTTTAAGTAATACTTGGCCCCTATATGGCTTTCGAATACCGCCCAATATATTTAAAGCCGTCGTTTTCCCTGTACCGTTTCCCCCGACTATGCAATAAAGCTGACCTTCTGCTACTTCCATGGATAGGCCTTTAATTACATCGGGTTCTTCTTTACTGTAACGAAACCAAACATCTTTTAACTGAAATATCGGTTTCCCGTAATTATTGTCTTCCTTTATATCTTTTACGGTCGCTTTTTTTAATTCCCGACCTTCAAATATTTCTGTTAACCTATTTCTTCCCTCGCGAACGGTAATCGGATACGATACGTTCTTTCGCTTAAAATCAATTTCAGCAAAAATTTGCATTGGAGTCGGCATTGCTGACAGCATTGGATGTTTTTCATTTACAAGAACCGAACCGGCCTCCCTTGGTGCGGCATCGACCAGTATTTTACCCTTGTCCAAAACAACAACCCGATCCGCCATGGGTAGAACCTCTTCAAGACGATGCTCAGTTAAAATAACTGTAGTTCCTATTTCCCGATTGATCTTTCTGATTGTATCCAGAAAATCACCGGCTGCTATGGGATCCAACTGTGAGGTAGGCTCATCCAATATTAAAACATCCGGCTGCATGGCCATGACTGAAGCTAAATTCAATAACTGTTTTTGACCACCGGAAAGCTGAGATACATCCCGATGGAACCAACTCTGTATCCCGAAGAAACCGGCCATTTCTGCCACCCTCAACCGAATGGTAGCGGAATCATAGCCTAAGCTTTCCAAACCGAAGGCCAGTTCATGCCACACCTTATCAGTAACGATCTGGTTGTCCGGGTTTTGCATAACAAAACCGATACGAGAAGCTTGTTCTCTGAATTCAATGGATTCCAACGGGCGGTTGTAGAAACTGATCGTTCCTTCCTTTTTCCCGTGGGGTGTCAAAGCTGTTTTTAAGTTTCTTAGTAAAGTACTCTTGCCACAACCTGTCTGGCCACATACGACAATCAGTTCCCCATATTCTACAGTTAAACTAATATGGGACAGGGCCGGGTGCTTTCTTTGAGGATAAGTGAAGCTTAAATTTTTGATTGTAAACGTTGCCAACGTATTGCCTCCCAAAGATTGATTAAAATCGGCATAAAACATAACAGTAAATATCCTATGAATGCAACTAGGCTAAAGGATGATACTTCTGTAACCAGAATAGATGGAAAGTACTGTATATTGTTTTGCCCTAAAAAAGCTCCTGTAATTATCAGAAGAATCAGTGCTCCAAGACCTATCAGGATTGCCTTGTCCCGTCCATCAAATCGATATATGGAGAAATTAGTTCTTCCTGCCAGGCCATACCCTCTGGACTTCATGGAATCAGCTGTTTCTATAGAACTTTCAAGGGCCCAGGTTACCATGATCGATAATATCTTAATACCATTTTTTATCCTCTGCTTTAATGTTCCATTACTAATATCTCTGCCAAGGCATTTTCTGCCGTTAGAAATTACCCTGATTTGTACCTTAAATCTGGGAACAAGGCGCAGCACCATTGAGAAGATCAATGATAATGCCGGCGCAATCCTACCAAACAGGTAAGTAATTTTATCTGAAGTCATCACTGCATTATAACATGAAAACCAGAGGATGACCGTTCCAAACATAACCCCTACTGCAACTCCGTACAGAATGGATTCCAGCGTTATGGGATTTCCTCTCAAATAACCCAATATGGTCAATC
>JAQWAJ010000433.1 GCA_028707745.1 Bacteroidales bacterium
AAGACGCGGAATTTTGATCCCAGATAGGAGTCGATTTCGATGGAAGCCGTATCGCCTACATTGACGTTGACAATATCGTTTTCATTGACTTCAACCTGGACTTCCATCCTGCTGAGATCAGCCACCCGGAGCATTTCGGTACCAGCCATCTGGCCGGTCCCCACGACCCGTTCACCAAGTTCTACTTTCCGGCCGTATATGATGCCGTTGATCGGTGAATAGATGGTGGTTTTCCGGAGGTCCTCCTCGGCTTCTTTCAGCGAGGCTTCGGTACTCTTCACCGTATAAGAGGCAGCCGAAACCGATTGTTTGGCAGCATCCACCTGGGCTGCGGAAACGTCATATTGCGTTTTTGCAGTTTCAAAATCGGAATCCGACAGAACGCCCTGATCGTGAAGCTGTTTGCTTCTTTTATAGGAGAGCTCCTGCTGCCTGAACTGAGCCTCAGCCTGAGTTTGTGCAGCCCGGGCATTCGAAAGATTTGCCTTGGCGGAGTTCAATCCGGCATTTACCCGGTCGCGACCGGAGATATAATAATCCTGTTTGATCTTTACCAAAAGGTCTCCCTGATTGACTGAGTCGCCCTCGACGACAGCCATCTCGACGATCTCACCCGACACATCGGGACTGATCTTGACTTCGGTTTCCGGCTGGATACGCCCGTTGGCAGTGATCGTTTCGATAATGGTACGAATCTGAGCTGCCTCAACGGCTACCTTGGTCAGCGGACCTTTACCGAACCATCCGGCTTTTTTACCGGCCATGGCAATGATGACTAATGCTACAGCACCTATTAACAGGTATCTCACTACTTTTTTACGCTTCATAGGGTCTTATTTAAGGTCGATTGGAATACCCCGATAAAAATCGAGGATCCGGGTGTTAAAAATATAATTGTATTTCGCTTGCAGCAGCTCTGACCGGGCTTTGGTCAGGTTGTTTTTAGCGACATTATAATCGAGGGAGGTGAGCAGCCCGACATTGAGCTTTTGCTCGGCATACCGGAAAGCCTCTTCCAGGGAGGAGACTGATTTTGCCGTTGCCCTGAATTTTTCAAGAGAAGCCGTAGCATCGGCGAATGCCTGCTGAATCTCCTTCAGTAACTGATTCTGGACGGTTTCGAGCTGATATTTACCGTTTAACAACGAAAGCCGGGCATTCTTGATGCTGGTACGCGTACTCCAACCATTGAAGATCGGAATATTCAGGTTGAACCCGACACTGGTTTGACTGGTGTAATCCAGCTGATCCCGGAGGTTCATCGTGCTGCCGGTGATGAAATCTTTCAACCGGTCGGAATACCCTGTGCCATAAGATGAACTTAGCGACAAACTGGGTACCTGGCGTCCTACGGCAATGCGCAGATCTTTCTCCAGTGATTGTAATCCCAGTTCAGCACTTTTTACCTGAGGAAGCGTCGAAACGGCCGACTGGTAAACCTCATCCGATGATCCCAGATTGTCTAACACCTGAAAAGATTCGAAAGTCGGGCGTTGAACGCGGAAGTTTTCAGGGCTTTTCAGATCCAGTAACTGTGCCAGATCGAGGTATGACAGGGTAAGCTGATTCCGGGCATTGACTTCACTCAGTTCCTCGTTAGCCATCTGTGCCTGAATGTCAAGATAATCTCCCTTTGGAAGCGAACCTGCCTCTACCATGATCCGGGTGCGGTTGGCCTGCTGTTTGGTGATATCCAGCTGCTGGACGGTAATATCATGCAGCTCTTCATTGAAAAGAATCTGCAGGTACATCCTGGCAATATTCAGCGACAGATCATTTTTTGCTTTTTCGAGATCTGCCAGATTCTTTTTCAAATCGATCTGGTTTTTCTGAATGGTATTCAGATTTTGCAACCCCTTGAAAAGATCTATCTCCGTACTGATGTAAACACTGGCACCAGTGGAGTTTTCCGTGGTAAACTGATAGGTCAGGGGGTCAACCGAACGGCCGAACCGGAACGATTCAGACAGGCCCGAATTCAGGGTTGGCAAAATGCTCAGCTTGGATTGGCCAAGATTGTTTTTGGCCATGTCAACCGAAAGTGATTGCTGCTTCAGCTGGATGTTGTTCTCAAGGGCATATTTTATGCAGCCGGTGAGCGTCCAGGCTTCCTGGGCAATAACCTGACCACCAAGGAGAAACGCCAGTATCAGGGTTGAAAAAATCCGGATTGAACTCATAAGAGGTGAATTTGGGTGCAAAGATATGTAAATATGCTCACTACGTTCGCTAATTGGCTCCCTTTGGTCGCTAATTATGCTCCCTGCGGTCGCTAATTATGCTCGCTGCGCTCGCTAATTGAGGGTGCGCTGGAAGAGTTTGAATATGCGGTTATATTCGTCGGTCCAGCTATCAGGGTCGGTAAAGCTATGATGTTCAAGCGGATAGATAGCCAGCTCCCAATTGTCTTTACCCAGATCGATGAGCCGTTCGGTGAGCCTGACAATATCCTGAAAATGAACATTGTCATCCAGAACACCATGGCACATCAGCAGCTTGCACTTCAACCCCCCGGCGAAATTGGTCGGTGAGCTTCGGGCGTAGGCCAGGCTGTCCTCAACCGGTGTATTCAGGATTTCGGCGGTATA
>JAQWAJ010000434.1 GCA_028707745.1 Bacteroidales bacterium
CAGACCTTTTCCACCACCGGCTGTTGCATTCATATGACCTGTAGATGTATGACCCATTCTAACAATTTTCCATTTTCTTTGATTATCAGTTTTTTGCTTTGTGGAATAGTCAGCCCGTTTTCAACCACGGAAACTCCTCCCTTTGAATACTGAACACCCTGATTTGCAACCAGAATGATCATGACAACCAATGTAACGGCCCAGATTCCGGAAAGGCTTATCACTCCCATCCGGTTAGGCGCCTTGAACCTGAAAATTGCTTTTACCAACCAGTAAATCAGTCCGATAATCGGAACTGCAATCAGGATGATCATTCCGATGGTGGCCGCAGTTGCAGTAGCCGGAGAAATAAAGAAACCAAGCGCATCGCCGAATCCCATACCGCCGAATGCCCAGTCGGAATCAACAAACCAAGCCTTTCCACTCACGGCCAGACCGATGATCGCGCCCAGAAGGACTATCCCGGCAATAACCAGCGAGCCTGCGATGATGAAGGCAATCACTTTAAAAAATACCAACACGATTCGGGCACAAGCTCTCACCATCCGGCCGATGAGGGTCCCCCGGTTATTTTGCCTGACCGGCTGCTGATATCCGGCAGCATCAGGGTCAGTGTGGTATTCCTGCCTGACCTGCCGTTCGATATTTTCAACATTTACCTCTTCGCCGTACATTTCCAGTTTTTCAGCCGCGGTGCGTGCTTCTGGGATGGCTGCCCACAGAACAAAATAGATCAGAATCCCGGCGCCGTATGTCAGGGTAAATACGATAAAAAGTATTCTGATAAAAACCGGATCTATCCTGAAATAGGCTGCCAGTCCGGAGCAAACGCCTCCGATACGCTGATTCGAAGGATCGCGGTACATTCTTCGTCCGCGGTTACCGGATGGAGGAGTTGGGGGCGGCACCTGTTCCTCTTCTCCCGTATCCCCGATCACTTCGGGTTCCCCCATAATTCCGATCACTTCCCTGGCATCGGTGAGGTTAATCACCTCTTTGCCCGGCACCAGTTTTTCCTGAAACAGCTCGGCCATGCGGGTCTCAATATCATTCAGTATCTCCGATTCACCCGGCACCTGACTAAAACGAAACTGTAGCTGATCGAGGTATTGCCTCAACAGCTCGTATGCATCCTCGTCAACATGAAGGACTAATCCGCCCAGGTTTATTTTGATTGATTTTTTCATGTTCAGAGATTTAGGATTGTTTATTAATGAATGCGACGGCTTTCACTAAATCTTCCCACGAAGAATCCAGCTCTTTCAGAAACTCCCTTCCGGCATCAGTCAGCTTGTAATATTTGCGGGGAGGCCCCTGTGGCGACTCTTCCCACCGGTAACTCAGCAAACCGGCATTTTTCTGGCGGGTCAGCAGCGGGTATAGGGTACCTTCCACCACGATCAGCCTGGCATCTTTCAGTATGCGAAGGATATCCGTAGCATAGCAGTCCTGCTGATTCATGATCGTCAGTATGCAATACTCCAGCACGCCTTTGCGCATTTGTGCCTTTGCGTTTTCAATTTTCTCGTTTTCCATGATTTGTTGAATATTAATCTCTTTTTAAAGTTCCGAGCCCCGAGATATTCTTATGTATCTTAGGCTCACCAAGGTAGCGGACCGACCCAACACCCGAAATGGATACATCGAGGTTCTCTTTGGCATTCACCCGGGCACTGCCGGCTCCCGACATATCGACTTCCACGTCTCTGGCAATCAGGTCGGTAGCATCAATATCTCCGGCACCCGACAAATGGATGCGCAGTTCATCGACCTTACCCCTGAAATCGCACTCTGAAGCACCCGACAAATCGAGCCTCAGTTTTTTAACTTCAACAGGCAGATCGATACGTCCGGCCCCCGAAACCAGAATGGTGAGCGTCTCCATCCGCAGAACAGAATCAGCCACTACTTTGACCGATCCTGTCAGTTCCATCTTCTCCAGATCTTTTACCCCGATATACAAATTCTTTTCGCTGGCCTGCAGAATGCTGAGCCGGGTATCGATCCGGAGGGTAGATCCCTCTTGTTTTATTTTAACAATATCGAACAGGTTTTCGTCCAGTTCAATTCTTAACGAGGGTTTATCCGACTGTTCAAGAAAAACGTGAAAGTTCCCGTTAATGACCAGACGGTTAAATGCGCTGATTGTTTTTTCCTGTGTTTCCACTTTGCCGTTTCCGACAATTCCTCCCTGGCAACTTGCGAGGACCATAACGGTTATCGATACGATCATCAGAAGGACTGGTATATGCATTTCATTTTTCATGGTTATAGGTTTTGGGGTTCCCGGATATTCAAAAGTAGCTCGAGCCGGTTTTCATCTCCCGTATCTCCTCAATGGTATTAGCCTGCGGTAATGCGATCCACAGAACGATGTACAGCAGAAATCCGAAGCCCACGAACAGGCCGATGACAAACAAAATACGGAGCAGCAACGGATCGGTGTTGAAATAGTTTAGTGACAGACTCGTGGAATTCGCCAAATCAGTCTCCGGTGGCGATAAGTCGAAATATGAGGAGCTAAAGGGAGCTATAGATCAAGGTTTCCAGGCAGCAAAAGAAGCTCTTGGAGGG
>JAQWAJ010000435.1 GCA_028707745.1 Bacteroidales bacterium
TCGATCAGATCAACAGGCTGGCTTCCAAAATGAATCTCGGCATCACGCTGGAAGATCCGGCGCAGGCTGCCGAACTTGACCGTCAACTGAAATTCCCGGTAGATGCCTATATCAAGATCGATACCGGATATCACCGAACCGGTCTTTCTCCGGATGAAATGCCCGTCATTACCGGGCTTGTTGAACACATTCATCGCAGTTCAATGATCCGGCTTAAAGGATTGCTGACCCATGCCGGCCATTCCTATCATGCAAAATCTCCTGAAGAAATCATCGGTGTTTACCGCTCTTCGGTTAGCATACTTCAGGCTGTCAGAGATAACCTGGGGGACACTGACCGGAAACTGATTCTCTCTTATGGAGATACCCCTTCATGCAGTATCGTGGATTCCTTTGAAGGAATCGATGAGATCAGGCCGGGAAATTTTGTTTTCTATGATCTGATGCAGATGGTTGCCGGAGTTTGTGATTTCTCACAGATAGCCGGAATAGTGGTTTGCCCGGTGGTGGCTGTACATCCCCGGAGAAATCAGGCAGTTTTATACGGGGGCGCTATTCATTTCTCCAAAGAATCGATTCGGCTCAATGCAAAGAACCTGTATGGGCAGATGGTGGAAATGGATGAGAGCGGGTGGTACAAACCCATTGCAGACGCCTATCTGGTTTCGCTTACCCAGGAACATGGCGTACTGGAGGCTCCTGAAGCGATAATCAAACGATTAAAACCCGGGGCAGTGATCGGTATCATTCCGGTACACTCATGCCTCACCGCTAACCTGATTCACCGTTATCAGCTGCTCAGCGGCGGGCACGCCGATTATTTACCGGAATGATGATTATTATCAGGCATTAGGTTGACGATTATCAGACATTGAAATGTGAAAAAGACTTATCTTGCTGAATGGTACCGAACACTCCAATTGACCGCAATATTGTCGGGGAACAGATTGCTCTCTCGAACCTCCCTGACCTGGGCCATGCTTCGATCCGGGAGATCGTCAGGCTGGTCAATAAAATAGAACAACTTACCGGTGAAAAGTTTGTGCGAATGGAAATGGGGGTTCCCGGACTGGAACCGCCCGATGTTGGAATCGAAGCACAGATAGCCGCCCTGCGTAAAGGGGTTGCCTCAAAATACCCGTTAATCGAGGGCGTGCCTGAATTGAAACGGGAGACCAAACGTTTTGTTAAGTTGTTTCTCGATGTGGATGTCAGCGAGGATGCCTGTGTTCCTTGTGTCGGATCGATGCAGGGTGGAATGGCTGCATTTCTGGTGGCCAACCGCTCCGATCGGAACAAGCTGGGAACTCTGTTCATCGATCCCGGTTTCCCGGTTCAAAAGCAGCAGTGCAGGGTTCTTGGACACGATTTTGAGTCCTTCGATGTGTATGACTATCGTGGCGAAAAGTTAGGACCTAAACTGGAATCCTATCTGTCGACCGGTAAAATATCGACCCTGCTCTATTCGAATCCGAATAATCCAAGCTGGATATGCTTTACTGAAGAGGAATTACAGACGATCGGGAGACTGGCAAACAAGTATGATGTTATTGTGATTGAGGATCTTGCCTATTTTGGGATGGATTTTCGTAAAGATTATTCACATCCGGGGCAGGCGCCTTATCAACCGACCGTTGCCAGATACTGTGACCACTGGTTAATGCTGATTTCGAGCTCAAAAGCGTTTTCTTATGCAGGTGAGCGGGTAGGGACTATCGTGATGAGCGATCACCTGTTCAATCGGGTCTATCCGGATCTGAAGAGATATTATACTTCCGATGAATTTGGATATTCCATCATCTATGGTGCTTTATATGCCTTATCATCCGGGGTGGGGCATTCGGCCCAGTACGGATTGGCTGCCATGCTGAAAGCAGCCAATGACGGAGCCTACAACTTTGTTGATTCCATCAGGGAATATGGCAACAGGGCTCATGAAATGAAAAGGATTTTTACTGCGAACGGGTTCAAAATAGTGTATGATACCGATATTGATCAACCGGTTGCGGATGGTTTCTATTTTACCTTGTCGTATCCCGGGATGACCAGTTCTGAACTATTGGAAAATATGTTATATTACGGGGTGAGTGCCATCTCTCTGATTATTTGCGGAAGCACACGGATTGAAGGACTCAGGGCCTGTGTTTCGCAAATTCATCCCTCGCAGTTCCCTGTTTTGGAAAAGAGATTAAAGCAGTTTCATCATGATTTTTCTAAATTAGATAGTTAATTCAAATTACCCGGATGCAGGTTCGGGTATCATTTAAAACAAAAAATATGGCAAAAATGAAAGGGGCGATTGTTGTGGACATTGAGAAATGCAAAGGCTGCCAGGTTTGCAGAGTAGCATGCCCGAACGATGTTATCGCCATGGCGAATGAGGTTAACCATAAAGGTTACCATTACGCATATCAGGAAAATCAGGAGGCTTGTATCGGATGCGCCAACTGTGCAATCGTTTGTCCTGATGGAGTAATTACCGTGTACAAAGTAAAATTGTCCGATTAATAAAAATTGCTCGATGATGAAGGAATTAAAACTGATGAAAGGCAACGAAGCGTTTGCCGAAGGTG
>JAQWAJ010000030.1 GCA_028707745.1 Bacteroidales bacterium
TTTTATGCTACGCAAAGCGATATTATATTGGGGTAGCATTATCGGAGGAGCTTTAATCATTTTGTCGCTGATGATTGGTGGCGCCATCCTGTACACGCGGACCTACGCACCCAGTCTGACCCAAACTGACAAAGATTCCGTGTACTTTTATGTCAGAACCGGTTCGCAATATCCTGCAGTACTGCAGGATATGAAAAAGACCCATTGGTTGAAACACGAGAGGAGTTTCAATTGGGTTGCCCAAAAAAAAGAGTATCCCGATCATGTCAAACCCGGCCGATATTTACTGACCAAAGGGATGTCGAATGCGCAGATTGTTGATATTCTGCGATCAGGCAAGCAGGCAGAGGTTCAGCTGGTGTTTAAAACCACACGGCATTTCGATAAACTGGCCGGAGTGATCTCCAAACAGATCGAGGCTGATTCGGTTTCCCTGCTGAATGCTTTCCGGGATCCCGCCGTGATGGCTTCATTTGGATTGAAACCCGAGTACTGGATGGCGATGTTTGTGCCAAATACCTATCGTTTTCTTTGGAATACCAGTGCAGATCAGTTTTTAAAGCGGATGAACCAGGAGTTCAAAGCCTTCTGGAATCCCGAACGCGAGAGACGCCTGAAAGAGGTGGGACTCAGTAGGTTTGAGCTGATCACCCTGGCTGCCATTGTACAGGAAGAGACCTTCAAAACTGAAGATATGCCAATGGTTGCCGGTGTCTATTTTAACCGGTTGCACATGGGCATGCGTTTACAGGCGGATCCTACCGTGATTTTTGCCGTAGGGGATTACTCGATCAAAAGGGTGCTGCACGCTCATCTTACATTTGACTCTCCATACAATACTTACAAATACGCAGGATTGCCTCCCGGTCCCATCCGGATACCATCCATTCAGGCAATCGATGCCTGTCTGAATTATAAGAGGCATAATTATCTGTATTTCTGTGCAAAGGAGGATTTTAGCGGTTATTCGGTATTCGCCCGTTCGTACAGCGATCATCTGGTAAATGCCCGGAAATATCAGCGGGCATTGAGCCGCCGTTAGATCAGTCTGACTTCCATCTCGAGTTTTATTCCGAAAGATTTCTGAACAGATTCTATAATCCGGTTTGCCAGATTTAAAATCTGAATGGAGGTTGCTCCACCGTAGTTGACCAATACCAGCGCCTGTTTGGGATACACGCCCACCGGACCTTCCCGGAAACCTTTCCACCCGCATTGATCAATCAGCCATCCCGCCGGAATCTTTGCCGTTTCAGGGTCGTGATAGTAAGCCGGTATATCGGGATAGTTTTCTTTCAATAAGGCAGCATGACATCCACTGATGACCGGATTCTTAAAAAAGCTTCCCGCATTGCCGATCTCAGCCGGGTCGGGCAGTTTCGACCGGCGGATGCGGATAACCGCATTCCGGACTTCCAGTATCTCAGGACGATACCCGACCGGGAATTCCTGCTTTAACGGTTTGTACGTGAGATTTGGCCTGGGCTCTTTGTCCAGCCGGAATACGACTTCCCATACCAGCCATTTTTTGTTAACCGGATCTTTAAAGATACTATCGCGGTAGCCAAACCCGCATTGGTCACGATTGAGGGTGAAAGTCCGGAATGATTCAAGATCGATGACATTCACCGACTCAATCCAGTTCGAGACTTCTGCACCATAAGCCCCGATATTCTGAACCGGAGCGGCCCCAACCGAACCGGGTATCAGCGAAAGGTTTTCAAGACCATAATATCCGCAGTTGACGGTCCAGTCGACGAATTTATCCCAATCCATTCCGGCACCGCATCTGACCAGAACATATTCCGGGAATTCATCCAGAATCATGATATCCGTATTGACAGGATGAATGACCGTACCGACAGCCGGTTTGCTGAGCAGGATATTGCTTCCGGTACCCAGCAGAAGCAGGTCACTGAACGAAGATCTGCCGGACTTTATGGAATCCAAAAGCTCTTCAGCGTTGTCTGCTTCAATGAAAGTTTGCGCGGTAGAGTCTAACCCGAAAGAATTGGATTGTTTCAGAGAAAAGTTCTGCTGGATTTTTATCATGGTGCAAAGATAATCTCGTTATAATAAAACCGCTATTTTTCGTTTTATTGTTACTTCGAAGAATTTATACCAGGAATTCATGAAAAATCGTGTCATCCTTGCCGTAACCAATGACTTATCCGGGGATCAGCGTGTGCACAAGGTTGCGATGAGCCTGATGAAGTTTGGATACCAACCCACGCTGGTGGGGCGGATATTGCCGGGTTCCATCCCGTTACACCGACCTTATGGTATCCGGAGATTCCGGCTGTTGTTCCATAAAGGCCCCTGGTTTTATTGCGCTTATAATATCCGGTTGTTTTTGTATTTGCTGTTCGTCAGGGCCGATATTTTTCTGGCCAACGATCTGGATACACTTCCTGCAGCTTATCTGGCCGGCCGTTTGCGGAGAAAGAAAATCGTGTACGATTCCCATGAATATTTTACCGAGGTGCCGGAGCTCGTTAACCGGAAAAGGGTAAGACAGGTTTGGATGTTTATCGAGAAGATGATTTTTCCTGAATTGAAAAATGTTTATACTGTAAATACTTCTATAGCAGAAATTTACAAAAATAAATATGGCGTGCCGGTAAAGGTTTTGCGTAATGTACCTTCCGCTAATCTCCCTGCACCTGTAGCCGGTCAGCTTCCGGTTGGGTTTACAGATAGTCCGGTAATCCTTTATCAGGGAGCGCTGAATATAGGAAGAGGACTCGAAGAGATAATCCGGGCTCTGCCGATGATTCCGGATTGTCATTTTCTTTTGGTTGGGGATGGAGATATACGTCCTGAACTGGAGGCTTTGGTGAAGGAACTGAACCTGGATAAAAGGGTCTGTTTCACGGGCAGGCTCCCGTTCGATCAGGTTTCGTGGTACACCATGCAGGCAACTCTTGGAATCAGTCTGGAGCAGGACATGGGGCTGAGCTATCATTATGCTCTGCCTAACAAATTATTCAATTACCTGCAGCTTGGACTTCCGGTTATTGCTTCAGATTTGCCTGAAATCAGGCAGATTGTAGAGAGTGTTGGGTTCGGGATGATCATTGACCGGTTTGATCCGGAGTATCTCAGTGAAAGGATTCGCTCGATACTGAACGATCCTGAATTGCTCAGAAGCTGGCACGACCGGGCGCTGGCAGCGGCCCCCGATTATACCTGGGAAGCTGAAGAAAAGGTTTTGCTGAATTTTTTTCCGGCGCTCTGATCGCCTTACATCCGCATGGCTTTATCGAAATCGAAATAGTTTTTCGAGGATTCCACAGGATCAAGCCGGCCGCTTTCACATCTCACTGTCCTGAACGGGAATTTCCGGATCATATTATAATCATGCGTAGCCATCAGGGTGGCCCTACCGCTTTTACTGATATTGATCAGGAGGCGCATCAATTCTTCACTCGTATCCGGATCGAGGTTTCCGGTGGGTTCATCGGCCATCAGGATCTCAGGATCATTTAAAAGTGCCCTTGCAATCACCACACGTTGCTGCTCTCCGCCTGAGAGCAGGTGCGGGAATTTATCATGCTTGTAGTGCAGGTCGACATGGTCGAGCACCTCCGAAATGCGTCTTTTTATAGCTTGCTTATCTTTCCATCCGGTGGCGCCCAGAACAAACGCCAGGTTCTGATATACACTGCGATCATCCAAAAGCTGGAAATCCTGGAAAACCATTCCGATTTTCCTGCGAAGCTTCGGAATATCCCTTTGTCTGATATTTTTCAGATCGAACCCGGCAATGGTACCCTCTCCGTCACGCAACGGAAGCTCGGCGTACAGGGTTTTCAGCAGACTGGTTTTGCCGGTTCCGACTTTACCGATGAGGTAAACAAATTCTCCTGAATTTACCCGTAGTGAGACATTATCCAAAACGAGATTCATTTGTTGATAAACCGAGGCATGTTGAAGGTCGATTACGGATTCCATGTTTGAGGAGATTATATCTTTGCTAAAGTAAAAATAAAACAGGGGAAAATTAGTTATTCCTTTCAGACGAAACACAACAAGCCATGAATCGTTATCCACTAGTTATTGTTCCTATTTTCCTGCTGATGCTGCTCAATGGTTCGGTAAAAGCTCAGCAATCAGCCATATATCGTGATCAGGATGCCGACCTGAAGGAAGGATTGGAATTGTTCCACAAAGCCCAGTACGGAGCTGCGCAACACCGGTTTACGGAATATCTCAGCCGGACAGAAAATCAGGAAACTACCTCGAGGGTCGATGCGGCTTTTTATCAGGCAATTTGTGCTATCCGGCTGGATCATAATAATGGGGAGGCCCTGGTTGAAAACTTCCTCGAAAAGTACCCTGAAGGTTCAAAAGCCAACCTGGCCCGCTATGAGATGGGCAAAGTGTTATTTGAAAACAAAAAATTCAAAAAGGCATCTACCTGGTTTCAAAAGGTCGAAATCATGAAACTGGGGTCTGAATATCGGCCGAACTATCAGTTTTATTCCGGATACTGTTACTTCGAGGAGAAAGCCTATTCCAAAGCGCAACCCTTGTTCAAACAGGTAATGGGTTCTGGTGGTGAGTTCAGTGAGGCTGCATCGTATTACTATTATTGCACGGTTTATCAGGATAAGAATTATGACAGTGCACTGAAAGGATTTCAGGAATTGGTCAGCAGTGATGAGTACGGCAATTCTGCCCGCTTTTATGTTGCCCAGATCTATTATGCTCAGGAAAATTTTGAGCAGGTCATTCCGATGGCAACCGAGCTTCTGAAAAACGCCAAACCGGATCAGCAGGTTGAAATGGCCCGGATCATTGGTGATTCCTATTTCCGCCTCAACAAGTTTCAGGAGGCGATTCCCTACCTCGAAAAGTATAAAAAAGGAACCAAAAACCTGTCGCGCGAGGAACATTACGCCCTTGGATATGCTTATTACATGAATCGTCAGAGCAAGGATGCGGTCAAGGAACTTGAATTGATTACAGATGCTGATGATCAGCTGACGCAATCATCAAACCACCTGCTCGGGGGTATTCTGGTTGGCATGGACGATAAGCTGAAGGCGAGATCTGCCTTCAGGAAGGCCGCCTCCCTGACTTATGATAAAAAACTTCAGGAAGAATCATTGCTCAACTATGCCAAGCTAAACTTTGATTTGTCAATTTCGGGAGAGACGATCCGTGCTTTCGAAGAGTTTCTGAAGACATTTCCCGACTCTGAATATAAGGATGAGGTGTATGATTACATGGTCAAAATGTTCATGAACACCCGCAATTATCAGGAAGCAATGGCTTCTCTGGAGAAGATCAAGGATAAAACAACAGAGGTAAAAAAGGCATATCAACGGATCGCCTACTTCAGGGCTCTTGAACTCTTCAATAACCTCAAGTACCGTGAAGCCATCGATATGTTCAATAAGTCGCTGGAGCTTGGAAATTATGACGACCATATCCGGATGCTGAGCTTGTACTGGCAGGGAGAAGCCTGGTATAACATCAAAGCATACGAAAAGGCGGCCGGTTACTATGAACGGTTCATGAATTCCAGCGGGGCAAGTAAGCTTCCTGAGTATCAGCTTGCACAATATGGTATGGGGTATAGCTACTTCAATCAGGAGGACTATTCACAGTCGGTATCCTGGTTCCGTCGTTTTGCCGGAAGTGCCCGTACTTCGGATAAACTGATTGCAGATGCCTATAACAGGATCGGGGATTGCTATTTCATGAGCCGGACTTACTGGCAGGCCATCGAGTATTATGATAAGGCCATTGCCCTCCATACCGAGGATGCGGGCTATTCAGTATTTCAGAAAGGGTTCTCTCTGGGGCTGGTACAAAAACCGGAACAGAAGATCGAAGTATTGAACCAGCTGATCCGGGATTATCCGAAATCACCTTATACCGATGATGCTTCCTATGAAATCGGACGATCGTACATCGATATGGCTTTGCCCATGGATGCGATCCGGACTTTTAAAGAGCTGATCAGTAAGTATCCGAATAGTTCGTATGTCAGAAAATCTTATGTCCAGCTGGGGCTGATCTACTTCAACGCCAATCAGAATGAGGATGCTATGGCGATGTATAAGAAGGTGGTATCCACCTGGCCGGATTCCCAGGAATCGGCAGATGCCCTGAACGGGATCAAAAATATCTATGTTGAAAGCAACCAGGTGGATGAATACCTGACGTATGCTCAGTCGACTGGAAAAACCACGGATATTTCCCTATCCCAGCAGGATAGCCTGATTTATCAGGCTGCCGAGAATGTTTATATGCAGGGTAATTGTGAAAAGTCGCTCAAGAGCCTCGAACAGTACATTTCGCGGTTCCCGCAGGGGCATTTTGTGCTGAACGCTCTTTTCTACATTGGTGATTGTGCTTATCAGGGCAATGATCTCGATAAAGCGCTCAACTCCTATTCGGTCATTCTATCGAAGGGTAAAAATGAATTTTCTGAGGTGGCTCTGGCACGAACCGGGGAAATCTATTATCAAAAATCGGATTTTAGCAAGGCCATGGGGCTATATCAGCAACTGCTGCAGCAGGCGGAAGTGCCAGCCAATATCCTAGATGCGCGCATCGGTATTATGCGCTGCGCCTTTAAACAAAAGGATTTTAACGCAGTGATTCAATCGTCAAAAGAGGTCATGTCTTCGGATAAGGTCCCTGAAGAGATTGTCAGGGAGGCATCCTACAAACTGGGTAAAGCCTATCTGGAAACCGGCGACGATGATAAAGCCCAGGAGATCCTTGCCAGGGTTGCCAAAGATGTTAAAAATGTGGAAGGAGCCGAATCGAAATACACCATCGCCGAGATTTTGTATCACAAAGGGCTGGTTGACGATGCCGAAAAAGTGATACTCGAGTTCCTCGACCAGAATACCACTCATCAGTACTGGCTGGCTAAAAGCTATATCCTCTGGTCAGAAATATACCTGAAACGCGGAGATCCTTTCCAGGCTAAGGCCACCCTGCAGATTCTCAAGGAGTCGTATACCAGGCAGGACGATGGCATTCTGAAGATTGTAGAGGAAAAACTGAAATGGATCGATTCCCAAAACCAAGAAAACAAGTAACCATGAAACGAATCAATATCGGTTTAGCAGGCTTTTTGAGATATCTTCCGGCTCTCCTCCTGCTGATTTCTCCGTTTACCGGCATCTTTGCTCAGGAGGGTATTAATAAGGAAGTCAATGTGGTAAGGCCTTATAGTCCAACTATTAGCGATGCTTTTAAAGCACGTTTCATGCCCAAACTGGATGATACCATTCAGGTGCCAACCCATTTTGAATACTCGATTCAGGCAGCCAGAATCAATCCTGCACTGAGATTGCTGGAGCTGGAAACTACGGATTACCGGACCATGCAGGCTGATGAACTGAAACCTTCGCAGATGACCCTGGGTTTGGGAAATTATTGGACCCCTCTGGCAAAACTATCCTTAAACACCCTCCGGAACAAAAAGGGCAGCATCGGTCTGGATGCCAGTCATTTGTCATCACATGGATCGGTAAGAATGGCTGACGATCAGAAGGTATATGCCGGATTTGCTGATAATGACGTCCGGCTTTACGGGCAGGCGTTCTTTAACCGGTCGACATTTTCTGCTGATGTCTATTTTTCTGAAGACCACCACTATTTGTACGGATACAGTACCGATAATATCAACGGAACACCGGTTACCCCCTGGAACCTGAGAGTCACTCAAAAGGATTCGATTCCTTTTCAACGGTTTGTTATCCTGGGTACTAAACTGTCATTGCGCTCCAATGATAAAGGTAGTCATGGGATGAAATACAGGATCGACGGAGGATATGACTTTTTGCTGGACGATCAGAAGGAGATCGAGCACAACGGAAAAATGGAGTTGGCTCTCTCGAAAGAGCTGGAAAAATTCACCCTTGGCGGAGAGACCGGTGTGGAATATACTTACCGGACCCATTTGCCGGATTCGCTTAGCTATACAATCATACACCTGGATCCGTGGATCGGTTTCGACTGGAAATTTGTCAAGCTTACCGCCGGCCCAAAAGTCACCCTCGACCAGAATGCGGAGAAACTCCTGTGGTACCCGAAGCTGAATGTGGAGATCAATATTACCAACAGGTTGGTCCCTTATTTTGGACTGAACGGGTATTACGAGAATAACACCTACCGGTCGGTCAGCCGGGTGAATCCCTATGTTGCCGACAATGCGGAGATAATGCCTACGAACCACCGGTTTATTGCATACGGAGGTTTGCGGGGACGCGTTGCACCAACTGTGGCGTTTAATCTGTCGGTTTCATGGGACGATTCCCGCGACATGCTGTTTTTTGTGCCCGATGAATCGACCCCGATGAGAAACAAGTTTGTTCCGGTTTATGACAACGGGAGCCTGTTAACGACCGGTGGCGAGATTTCATTGCGGCAGAGCGATAATCTGTCATTTATCCTGAAAGGTAATTATTATCAGTATAATCTGGATTCATTAGCTGCACCATGGCATAAGCCCGGATGGGATGTGAATTTCACCACCCGTTATGCCTGGGATAAAAAACTGGTCTTGAAATCCGAGGTGTTTTTATATGGAACATACAGCGTTCCCGAGCCCGATCCGGCTATCGGTAAGGTAAAGGAAATCAGTGGCCTCGTCGATATAAACCTGGGTGCAGAATATCAGATCAAACCCTGGATGTCAGCCTTTGCACAGATCAACAATCTGATATCCGACAAGTATTATATCTGGCAGAATTATCCTATGCAAAGAATCAATTTTATTGCCGGATTGTCTTGGATTTTTTAAGGTAAAATCCCGCCTTTTTGCTATCTTTGGCTGATTTTTTCAGGCCAATAATAATAATATTCAAATATCACAATATGAGCGATTTACCTATTAAAACAAATGGTGATGATTATTCAGCGGATAGTATTCAGGTTTTAGAAGGTCTGGAAGCAGTTCGGAAGCGTCCTGCCATGTACATCGGAGACATTTCGGAACGTGGATTGCACCATTTGGTTTATGAGGTGATTGACAACTCCATCGATGAAGCGCTGGCCGGTTATTGCGATACGATCAATCTGATCATTCATCCTGATAACAGCATCACCGTGATTGATAACGGAAGGGGAATTCCGGTTGATTTGCACGAAAAGGAAAACAAGTCGGCTCTTGAAGTGGTCATGACGGTTTTGCATGCGGGAGGGAAGTTCAATAAAGATAGTTATAAGGTATCCGGCGGACTGCATGGGGTAGGTGTTTCGTGCGTGAATGCACTTTCATCGCTGTTAACTGCTGAAATTCACCGTGACGGGAAGATATATCAGCAAATTTACAAAAAGGGAATTCCGCAGAGTCCCGTGACGGTTGTAGGTACCTCCGAAAGTACCGGAACCACCATCCATTTTCTTCCGGATCCTGAGATTTTCACCGTATCGGAATATAAAACCGAGATTCTGGATGAACGTTTGCGTGAATTGGCCTTCTTAAATAAAAGGATCCGTCTGACCATGACGGATGAGCGTGTTGTTCAGGATGACGGAAGCTTTCTGCATGAAGAGTTTTATTCCACTCAAGGGTTGAAGGAATTTGTGGATTATGTGGATGAAGGCCGTGAGAAGCTGATCGAAGAGGTTATCTGCATAGAAACTGAGAAAGGGGATATACCGGTTGAGATTGCCATGCAGTATAATACTACTTTTAATGAGCATGTGCACTCTTATGTCAACAATATCAACACGATAGAAGGTGGTACGCATCTTCTGGGATTCAGGAGGGGGTTAACGAGAACACTGAAACGTTATGCCGATGAATCCGGTATGCTGACCAAACTGAAATTTGATATCAACGGTGATGACTTCAGGGAGGGGCTTACGGCTATTCTTTCGGTAAAAGTTCAGGAGCCGCAGTTTGAGGGCCAGACAAAAACCAAGCTGGGAAACAGTGAGGTGGCGCTGGCAGTTGACCAGGCTATCAGCGACATGCTGAAAAATTATCTGGAAGAGCATCCGAAAGAGGCCCGCGCCATTGTCAACAAGGTGATTCTTGCTGCCACGGCCCGGCATGCTGCCCGACGGGCACGCGAACTGGTTCAGCGGAAGAATGTGCTGACCGGATCAGGCTTACCCGGAAAACTGGCCGACTGTTCCAATAACGACCCGGCCTTGTGCGAGCTCTATCTGGTGGAGGGAGATTCTGCAGGTGGTACGGCAAAACAGGGCCGGGACCGCCAGTTTCAGGCAATTTTACCGCTGAGAGGTAAGATCCTGAACGTTGAAAAAGCCATGCAGCACAGGGTCTTTGAGACTGAAGAAATCAAGAATATGTTTACCGCGCTCGGAGTTACCATTGGCACCAACGAAGACAGCAAGGAGGCCAATATTGAAGGCCTGCGATATCACAAGATCGTCATCATGACTGATGCTGACGTCGACGGCAGCCATATTACCACATTGATTCTGACTTTCTTCTTCCGCTATATCCGCCAGATCATCGACCAGGGATATGTTTATATCGCTACACCGCCACTTTTCCTGATTAAAAAAGGAAAAGTCGAGCGCTATTGCTGGACCGATGAGGAACGTGAAGCGATCACCCTTGAATTGAGTGGTGGAAAAGAAGCTACGGGTATTCATGTTCAGCGATACAAAGGTTTGGGAGAAATGAATGCCGAACAGCTTTG
>JAQWAJ010000436.1 GCA_028707745.1 Bacteroidales bacterium
GATTCCGCTACCATGCCGCCATCTGCGCAAATGACCAGGCCGAATATTCGGGTCCGTGGTTCGGTTATGCCGGATATAAGCTGGGTTTGGAGGCGGGACTGAATGCATACCGCTGGTTTGCAAAGTTCATGAATCCGGAGTTTAAACCGATCCCCAGCTCCATCATTGCCGAAGGCATCGACTTTTGGGATGGCGCGGGCGACCGTGGCGACCAGGCGATGATTGCCTATGGAGCCTCGCGATTTGCCCTGTCGAGCGGCAATATCGAAATAGCTAAAGAACTCTGGCCTCTGATTGAGTATTGCCTCGAATTCAGTCACCGGAAAATCAACGCCGATGGGGTGGTGAACTCCGACAGCGATGAGCTCGAAGGCCGCTTTCCGGCCGGAACTGCCAACCTGTGTACCAGCAGTCTCTATTACGATGCCCTGTTATCGGCCGCAAAACTCTGCCGGGAGCTGGGAAAACCGGAATCACAATCCGACAAATATCTGAAAGAGGCTGCTCATCTCAAATTATCGATCAATAAATTCTTCGGCGCTAAGGTCGAAGGATTTGATACTTACCGGTATTACAAGGAAAACGACGTGCTTCGTTCCTGGATTTGCATGCCGCTAACCGTCGGAATTTATGAGCGTAAAGAGGGAACCGTCGCTGCTCTTTTCTCACCCCGTTTGTGGACGGCCGACGGACTGGCCACGCAGGCCGGTGATAAAACCTTCTGGGATCGTTCCACACTTTACGGCCTGAGGGGCGTATTTGCCTGTGGTGAAACGGAAAAAGGACTGGATTATCTGAAAAAATACTCTGAGCGAAGATTGCTCGGTGTTCATGTGCCTTATCCGGTTGAAGCCTATCCCGAAGGCGACCAGAAACAGCTGTCTGGCGAATCGGCACTCTATTGCCGGATTATCACCGAAGGCCTATTCGGAATACGCCCCACCGGATTGCGCTCCTTTGCGATCTCCCCGAAGCTTCCCCAAGGATGGAATGAGATGGAACTGAACAACATAACGGCTTTTGGTAACACCTTTGATATCAAGGTTAAAAAAGCCGGAAAAATGACGATAGTTCAGATCGACCGCCCAGGCAAAAAGCCCATCGTTAAAAACTGGAACGGAAAAGCTCCGCTGGAAATCAATCTGTAAACCTGATCAGCCTAAAAATCAACCCATGAAACCTGCATCACCGGTAATCACCATCAGCATTGCTTCGCTTTTTATGCTGATCATCGTCGTGTCTGTTATACCTACGGCCAGTGCCCAGGTTACCGGGCCCATCATCCGCATGGGAGAGGTAAACACACAATCTTTCGACGCGGGTTGGCTGTTTGCCCGATTCGGGCAGCAGGCCGACGGAACCTCGGTGGCTGAACCGGCCGGACTCGAAAACCCTGACCTGAAGGACTCCAAATGGAGGAAGCTCGATCTGCCGCACGACTGGGCCATCGAGGGGCCTTTCCGCGCTGAACTGGCGGGCGAAACAGGCAAATTGCCATACAAAGGCATCGGCTGGTATCGCAAACACTTCAAAATGCAGGCTGAAGATGCGGGCAAACAGGTTTTCATCGATTTTGACGGGGCCATGGCTTATGCAAAGATCTGGCTGAATGGTGAATATGTGGGAACCTGGCCCTATGGATATACTTCGTTCAGGATGGACCTTACCCCCTATTTGAAATTCGGAAAAACCAATGTGCTGGCGGTCCGCCTGGATACCGAAAAATGGGAATCCCGCTGGTACTCCGGAGCCGGCATCTACCGACACGTCTGGCTCGTAAGAACCAGCCCCGTTCATGTCGGGCACTGGGGAACCTATATTACAACACCTGAAATTTCAGACAAGTCTGCTCTCGTAAACATGGAGATAACTGTTGATAATCAGGGTAAAAAAGCTGCTGTGGCAATAGTCAGGACAGCCATTTTTGAAATCGATAGTCTGAATATTCCCGGAGCCAGGGTGGCTTCCTTTGAGGAGAAACCGATCAGAATTGAAGCCGGCTCCAGCGTTGCCACACTGGTTCAGACAACTATTCCGAATCCGAAACTATGGGAACTTTTCTCTCCGAACCGATACCTGGCGTATACCACCATTAGTATCGACGGAAAAGAGATTGATTCCTACAACACTCCATTTGGCATCCGGACCCTTGAGTTTACGGCTAATAACGGTTTCTTGCTCAACGGATGGAGGGTGCCCGTTCAGGGTACCTGCAACCACCACGACCTGGGCGCACTGGGGGCCGCGATGAATACCAGTGCCCTGCGCCGGCAACTGACGATGCTGAAGGAGATGGGGTGCAATTCGCTGCGAACCTCCCATAATCCGCCGGCACCTGAACTGCTGGAACTGGCTGATAAAATGGGATTTTTGGTTTGGGACGAGGCATTCGACTGCTGGAAAACCGGTAAGCGCGAATGGGATTACAATAAGCTGTACGATGAGTGGCACGAAAAGGATCTGAAAGCAATGATCCTTCGCGACCGGAATCATCCGTCGGTGTTTATCTGGTCGATTGGCAACGAAGTGATGGATCAGCGGAACATTGAAATGACCCGGCATCTGGCCGAT
>JAQWAJ010000437.1 GCA_028707745.1 Bacteroidales bacterium
CAGTTTTTCCCGGCCGTATCGGTTTGCAACCACGTCACCTCCTGGGGAAACCAATCGATCAAATTCAGGACCGATGTGGCGATGATGGGCAAACTCGGGTTTGACATCAATGTGGAAGAGATGAAGGAGAATGAGCTGAAGTATTGCCAGCAGGCCGTTGCCAATTACAAACGGCTCAGTCCGGTGATCTGGCAGGGAGATCTGTACCGCCTCATATCGCCTTACGACGAGAGCCGCGCCGTGTTGATGTATGTGAACCAGGAAAAAACCAAGTCGGTACTTCTCTCCTACACGCTTCACCCGATGTATGATCCGAATTTCAGCACTGTTAAATTGCAGGGCCTGGATGCCCAAAAACAGTATAAAGTTGAAGAGATCAACCTGATGCCTGATGGTAAGCCGGTTTTTGAAGAATCCGGAAAAGTATGGTCAGGCGATTTTTTAATGAAAATCGGGCTGAAAGTCTCTTCGCCAAAAAAGGAATCCAGCGTTGTACTGGAAATATCAGCGGTTGAATAAACCCTGATCCCGGTTTCATCAAGGTGTATCTGTCGGGACAAAATATATTAGCTTTACAGTCTCAAGTGTAGTAACTAAATTAGGAGCCCGTTGAAATGAAAACCGATAGAATAATCAGATCCGAGGAGGAAGAAGAAGATGATGTCAGGATACAGGCACATCCGGTTCAGAAAATCATTGAACTGAAATTTCTCGAACAGAGAAAGATTTTCCTTTGGGGGCCGGTGGATGATGAATCTGCCGAAGATGTGGTCAGCAAACTGCTTTATCTCGAAGCCATCAGGCCCGGTGAAAAGATCACGTTTTTCATCAATAGTCCCGGCGGAATTGTCTCATCCGGATTTGCCATCATGGATACGATGAACCTCATTTCATCACCGGTATCTACGGTATGTATGGGATTAGCCGCTTCGATGGGGTCGATCCTGCTGTCAGCCGGGCAAAAAGGCGAGCGTTTCATCTATCCCATGGGAGAAGTCATGATTCACCAGCCCAGTATCGGACAGATGCAGGGTACCGCCATTGACATTGAGATCAATGCCCGCGAGCTGATGAAAACCAAGGAGCTGTCTGCCCAGATTCTGGCCAAAAACTGCAATCAATCCTTAAAACAGATATTGAAGGATTTCGAGCGGGATTACTGGATGAACGCCAAAGAGTCCGTTGACTACGGTATCGTTGACGGCATCTACAAAATGTAACAGGCCATGCGGCGGATTTCATACCTGGCTACCCTGATTCTGATGATTCTGGGCAGTTCCTGTGCAACCCTCAGTGTAACCGAGATCAGAAATCTCAACCGGATTGAATTTGATCCGATTAAACTCAATCCCGATATCGAGACCAGTGATCTCCGGATCGATATTGTCAGATCCACCGAAAGCGATACCACATCAAGCCATGATCTGCCCTATCGTCCGCTCGGGTTCGATCTGGGTAACGGTTTGTATTACGACCTCAATGAAAACCTGAGTTTCCGGCTCGATGAGCTGCTCGGCTTATCGGAAAAAGATGGCTATGAAATCAAAAGGTTCGATCGCGTCAACAAAAAGCGGCCCAACGAAATTTATCAGTATTACCACGACACCTTATTCCTGGTTGATCCCTGGAGCCACAAGAAACGATATGAATATCACCGGGTTACAAATGGACTGAAAACATCCGTTATGCACCGGAACCGGCTGCAATATTTTATTGAGATGAACATATCGACTGCGATATATGGCGGAAAAAGGAGAGCCTGGGAGGTCATCAACCGGGTAGATGAAAACCATTATTACCTGAACCGGAACAAAAAGCGGGAACGCTATGAACTGAAAGGGAATCAGGTTTTTCTGGAAAACGATTTCATCATCGAACTAACCGATAATAACCGGCGGCTGAACATCATCAGTCAGGGGTTTCTGCGCGACCGGTGCCTCTATTCCATCGAAAGGAGCAAAGACCAACTCTATATTTACGACCGGGAACATCGTGGTAAAAAAATCACCTTTAACGAAAACGGGATCACCGTATACCACAATGGTTCCTTCTCGAACAGATGGGTGAAAAACTGATTGCCGTATCGCTTTCACTGATTTTCTTATCTTAGACTATAAATCGAAAAAATGATCATAGGAATTGATATCGGCAGCACTACCACCAAGAGTGTGGCTATCTATCCTGATAATAATTTCAAAACCCTGATTACCAAAGCCTTCGATCCGGTAACTTCGGCAACCGGAGCTTTGGGTAAGATGATGATGGAGAACCACATCGGAATATCCTCCATCAAAAACATCGTACTTACCGGGGTTGGGGCATCCCGGGTGGAAGGCGATCTGTTCGGCATTCCCACCTCAAAGATTGAAGAGATTCAGGCAGTAGGTTTGGGCGGCATGTATCTCTCCGGCAAAACCGATGTGGTCATCGCCAGTCTGGGTACCGGTACGGCACTGGTGGAAGCACACGCAGGGATGATCAATCATATCGGGGGAACCGGTGTTGGCGGGGGCACTCTGTTGGGATTGGCAAAAACAATCCTGAATATTTCAGATAT
>JAQWAJ010000438.1 GCA_028707745.1 Bacteroidales bacterium
GGCCAGAACAGAGCAACCCCTGAACGTTGCTGCTATTTTCCGATGCAGAAATGCTGGAAAATGTTGCCCAGTACCTCATCTGTCGAGATCTGGCCTGTACTTTCGCCCAGATAGTGCATGGCTTCGCGGATGTCCTGCGAAAGAAAATCCCCCGAAATACCCATGTCCAGCCCGTTCTGGGTCCGGTACAGGGCCGATTGGGCTTTGGTCAGCGCCTCGTAATGACGGGCATTGGTGACCACCACATCGGAGTCTTCCAGAGATTTGTAGTTAACCAAACGGAGGAGCTCTTCTTCCAGGGTACCCAGTCCGAGACCTGTTTTTGCCGAAACACGTAACGCGTGAGCCGTTACGCGTGACCCGTGAACCGTTACGCGTGACGCGTTACGCGTAACGTAATCCGCGATACCTTCTTCCACCTCCTGTTGAAACAGCGCCGCTGACTCCGGATTCACATCCGCCTTATTGATAATCAATACGACATCCTGATCTTCACGGATTTTCAGCAGGATCTCCTGTATCCAGGGGAGGCTCGATTCGGCTTCTGCAGTGGCATCAGTAACCAACAGAATGATTCGCGCTTTTGCGATCTGCTGATAGGTACGGTCGATACCGATGGTTTCAATGCGATCGGTGGTTGCACGGATACCGGCCGTATCGATGAACCGGAATTCGATCCCACCCAGATGAATGCAATCCTCAATGCTGTCACGGGTAGTTCCGGCAATTTCTGAAACGATGGCTTTATCTTCCTTAAGCAGAGCGTTTAACAAAGTCGATTTCCCGACATTCGTTTCACCGGCAATGGCAACCGGTACGCCCGATTTTATTGCGTTTCCGAGTTCAAATGATGAAACCAGCGAGGATATCCGGTCGATGATCGTGTTCACCAGGGTTTTCAGATGCGTGCGGTCGGCAAATTCGACATCCTCTTCTGAAAAGTCCAGTTCGAGTTCGATCAGTGAAACAAAGTCGAGCAACTGATTTCTGATCAGCGCAAGCTCGCTGGAGAAACCTCCCCGGATCTGATCTACAGCCAGGCGATGTGAAGCGGCTCCCGATGAGGCGATCAGGTCGGCAACGGCTTCAGCCTGTGTGAGATCCATCTTGCCATTCAGGAATGCCCGCTGCGTGAATTCGCCGGGATTGGCCATCCGGGCGCCTTTGTCGATTAATATTTTCAGAATAATCTGCTGGATATAGGTTGAGCCGTGGCAGCTGATTTCGATCAGATCTTCGCCGGTGTAGGTGTTCGGGCTGGTAAAATGACTGACGACCACTTCATCCACCAGTTGCTCCCCCGATTGTATCCAGCCATGATGCAATCCCCGGGTGCCGGTAAAAGATATGGTTTTGCTTTTATGGGGTGTCAGGAATATGGATTGAACGATTTTAAAGGAATCAGGTCCGGATAAACGAATGATTGCGATGGCACCCTGACCGGAAGCGGTTGAAATGGCGGCAATTGTATCGTTCATGGGTTGCTTTTTATCTGTTTGAATGAGGGGCGAAAATTAACAATTATTTGACAATCACTGAATTCAATGTTCGCAATCTTATATCCCGGTTGTAAATTTCTATCGCCTTAAATTTGTTTCCTATCTTCGCATTCTCTAACAGTGCTTAATAGTATTTCACATGTCGATTCTGGTTAATAAGCAATCCCGGATTCTGGTTCAAGGCTTTACCGGCAAGGAAGGATCCTTTCATGCCGCCCAGATGATTGAATATGGCACTCAGATAGTCGGTGGTGTATCGCCCGGAAAGGGTGGAATCCGGCATCTCGACCGCCCGGTCTTCGATTCGGTTTCAGAAGGTGTTAAGGCAACTGGTGCCAATGTGACTATCCTTTTTGTACCTCCTGCTGGGGCGGCTGATGCGATCATGGAGGCGGCCGACGCCGGAATCGGGCTGGTTGTCTGCATTACGGAAGGCATTCCTACCGAGGATATGGTGAGGGTACAATATTACCTTTCGGGCCGGTCAACCCGGCTCATTGGTCCGAATTCACCCGGAATTATCTCAGTTGATGAATGTAAGGTGGGTATTATGCCCAATTTTATCCATACCAAAGGGCATATCGGGGTTATATCGCGATCAGGCACGCTTGCCTATGAAGCAGTTGATCAGCTTACCAGGCTGGGCATCGGGCAATCAACCGGAATGGGTATCGGCGGTGATCCGATTATCGGAACATCTATTCTTGATGCCTTGCAGCTGTTTATGAAAGACCCTGAAACGCATGGGGTTGTGGTGATCGGTGAGATTGGCGGTTCGATGGAAGCGGATGCTGCGCGATGGTATAAAGAACAGGGAAACAAACCCGTGGTGGGGTTTATTGCCGGACAAACAGCCCCTAAAGGCCGCCGGATGGGCCATGCGGGAGCCATTATCGGTGGAGCCGAGGACACGGCAGCCGCCAAGATGGACATCCTGCGTGAGTGTGGTATTTTTGTGGTTGAGTCGCCCGCTCATATCGGATCGACCATGAAAGAGGCACTGGAAAAATATCGGTAGAAACCCGTTCCGGTGGATAGTAAAGCAAATGAATTTTAA
>JAQWAJ010000439.1 GCA_028707745.1 Bacteroidales bacterium
CCGGATGATGCCAATCCATGATCGAATGGTACAGACAGAAGGTCATATCCTGTTTTTCACAGGCTTTCGATAACTCATTGATAATGTCCCGCTTAAATGGGGTTGCCATCATATCGAAATCCGACTTTTTTGAATCAAACAACGCGAATCCATCATGATGCTTTGAGGTGATGACGATGTACTTCATACCGGCATTCTTAGCCATGGTAACCCAGTCGTCGGCATTAAAATGCACCGGGTTGAACTGTCCGACAAATTTATTGTACTCTTCAAGCGGGATCTGTGCCGATTCCCGGATCCATTCGGCATGATTGGTCTGTCCTTTCCATTCTCCGGCCGGCACGGCATAAAGCCCCCAGTGGATGAACATCCCGAAACGCGCCTCCCGCCACCATGCCATACGGGTATCCTTGTCAGATTTGGTTTCGGTCAGATAATTAACCTGTTGCGGTTTACAACTGCTAAGCAGGAGCAGCAGCATAAAAAAAGAGAATAGCCTGAATTTCATGATTGCAGAATTAAGTGTCGCGATATTCCAAATTTAAGTTTTCTTTCCTGTTCTGCAGCATATTTTCAAAGAATTTAAAAGTGTTGCTGCCCCGGATAAATTCTCTAATTTTGATAATTGTGATTATTACACTAATAAAGTCTGCACTATGAAGCGTTTATCAATTTTCTCATGCCTGCTGCTGATTGCCTTTGCTGCAAATGCTCAGGAAACCAACAAGCTGATTGTGGATGCAAACCAGGGAAAAGTCGTGATCAACAAAAATATCTATGGCCATTTTGCCGAACACCTGGGGCGCTGTATCTATGATGGCATCTGGGTGGGAAAGGATTCGAAGATCCCGAATACCGATGGATATCGTACAGATATCGTGAATGCCTTAAAGGATATGAAGATACCCGTCCTTCGCTGGCCGGGCGGTTGCTTTGCCGATACCTATCACTGGCAGGATGGGATTGGCCCCCTGAATAAACGGGCCAAAATGATGAATTACCATTGGGGCGGGGTAGTGGAAAACAACACCTTTGGAACCCATGAATTTCTGAATTTATGTGAAATGCTTGGTTGTGAGCCCTATATATCGGCCAATGTGGGCAGCGGCAGCGTGGTGGAGATGACACAATGGATCGAGTACATGAATTCCGATAAGGATGTACCAATGGCCAACCTTCGCCGTCAGAACGGCCGTGAAAAGCCCTGGAACGTGAAATATCTCGGCGTGGGAAACGAAAGCTGGGGATGCGGAGGCAACATGACCCCCGACTATTATGTGAACCTGCTCCGCAATTATTCTGAAATGGCCGGCATATACGGTCAGTGGAAACTGAAACAGATCGGCTGCGGCGCTAATAGCGATGATTATAACTGGACCGATGTGGTCATGAAAGAGAGACCCGGATCGATCAGCGGCCTCTCGCTGCACTATTATACCATTGCCGGTTCAGGCTGGGGCAACAAATCTGCTGCTACCGGATTTGAGAAAAAATATTATTTCTCGGGTCTCGAAAAAGCCTTGAAAATGAATGAACTGGTGGAGAAACACAGTGCCATTATGGATAAGTATGACCCCAAAAAGCAAGTGGGATTGATGGTCGATGAGTGGGGTATCTGGACCGATGTTGAACCTGGCACCGAAAAGGGCTTTTTGTTTCAGCAGAATTCGATCCGCGATGCTCTGATCGCCTCTTTGACGCTCGATATTTTCAATAATCATGCCGACCGGGTAAAAATGGCCAACATCGCGCAAACGATCAATGTGTTGCAGTCGGTGATCCTGACTCAGGGCAACAAGATGGTTTTGACCCCGACTTACTATGTTTTCAAGATGTACGCCGTTCATCAGGATGCAAAATTACTGCCCAGCCAGCTGATCGCTGAAGATTATGAATTCGACGGCCGAAAGATACCCGCCCTGAGCAGCTCGGTTTCAGAAGATCAGAACGGAAACATCCATGTGTCGGTTACCAACCTGAATCCCGATAAAGAGATCGTTCTATCCGTCGAACTGGTCGGCAAATCATTTGAACAGGTGAAATCAGCATCAGTGCTGACGGCTCCTGAATATAATTCGTACAATGGATTCGATGCTCCTGAGGTAGTGAAGCCGGTTGATTTTAAGAATTTTAAAAAAATCAATTCGTCATCTCTTCAAATCACTGTACCTTCGAAAGCATTAGTGGTTCTGGAGATGAAATAAGTACACCGGTATAAAACTATCCAACATGACAAATCGGTATATGATCAGCGACATGCCTCGCCGAAAATTTCTGGAAATGAGCCTGAAAGGAGGATTGGTACTCGGTTCCACTCCGTTGATGGCCCAATTCCTGTCGTCCTGCTCCACGGGAGTCGGAAATACTACAGCCATCACTACTATTGATAAAACATTACTCAGCAAGGTCATTGCAAAAGCACTCGAAAAGGGCGGCGATTTTGCCGATGTCTATATCGAAAACCGCGTTTCGCGTGAGATTGTGATGGAGGAATCGAAATTCAGGAGCGGATTGTACGGCATCAGTCAGGGCGCCGG
>JAQWAJ010000440.1 GCA_028707745.1 Bacteroidales bacterium
CCGAAAGGATAATCGTTTTACGGCGCTGATGCGTCTGTTGAAAGAGCAGATCCAGCGCAATTTTGAAAGAGAGGATATCCGAATTGTAATAATCATTGATCAGGGTGCACCGGTTGATTCCTGCCTTTTGTTCGAGCCGCATTCTGATGGGTTCAAGGTTGAGCACCTGTGTTTGAAGAAGCGACTGATCAAATTGGATGACCAGCATAAAAAGCCAAATCTGAATAAGGTTTTCGACTGAAGCCGGATCGGTAAAGGGGATTGTAAGCGTTACGGGTTGATTCCCGAACAGGCCGGACAGGTGGCAGGATGCATGATCGATCTGTTCGCCTGTAATGATCAGGCTGGCTTCATGTTTACGTGACCAGGTATGTTTGATTGCCGGTAGAGAAGCCTTTTCAATTTCATGATGAATCAGTTCATGGTCGAGGCAATAAAAAATATCCCGGCAGTTTTGGAACAGGGAAATTTTCTCCCTGGCTTTCGAAGCGAGGTCGGTGAAGTTTTCCTGATGGGCATCGCCGATATTGGTTATGATGCCCATATCTGGATTAAGTATTTGCCGTAGGCTGTTCATTTCGCCAGGTTGGGAGATCCCTGCCTCCAGGATTGCGAATTGTTCTTCTCCGGAGATATTCAGGACGGAGAGCGGTACGCCAAGCTGCGAATTATAGGATTTTGGACTTTTAATGACCTGGAAGGAGGCTTGTAACAATTGAGAGAGCCACTCTTTTACGATGGTTTTCCCGTTACTTCCGGTGACAGCAATCATCCGGCCTTTAAACTGAAGCCGGTGCCAGGTAGCCACATCCTGCAAGGCTTTCAGCGTATCGTCGGCCACAATGAAAGATGACCCGGAAAAATCAGCCCTATTATCCGGTAGTTTTCGAACCAGAAAAGAACGGATTCCGGAAGCATAAGCTTCATTCAAAAAACGCTGACCGTCGTGGCTTGGGCCTTTCAGGGCAACAAAAAGGCATTCAGCCGGGAAATCTATCCGGCGGGTATCGGTGCAAAAGTGACGGATAATCCGCCCGGGTTCGCCACACAGCCGGCTTTTTGTTATGCGGGCGATTTCATTAACAGAGTAACTGTTCATCTGAGGAATCTCCGTTTGACGATATTCAGGAAGTTTGATGGAACGGCGTCGTTGTTATTCCACTGAAAATGCACGGATATGTATTGTTGTGCTGCATCCCACGAACCGATTCCATTCAGTAGAATTACCGTGCTTTTAAATTTTTCCGGATCATTGTCGAAGAGCTCACGGATATAGAGGAATCGTTCATTTATGGTAATAGCCGTCCAGATATCTGAGATCGGAGTTTCTTTGATAGAAGTGGCAATATCCTGGCCCGGTTTTGATTTTCCCAGTATTTCATTCAGACTGCCATCCGGATGAATACCTTTTGAATCTGCAATTAGGACCTGAGGTTCAGGTATTTGGGACTTCGAAGATGGTGGATCGAAAGGGAAATCAAATGAGAAAGATTCGCGGACTGGTTCGGGCGCGGGTTCAAAAGCTGGTTCAGGGGTTGGCTTTTGAATGGGTTTTTTAACTGGCTCCTGAACGGGTTCGAAAAGAAGACCGGGTAAGGGGTCGAGCAGAAGCTCAGGCTCGGGTTCGGGAACAGGCTCTGGATTGGGAAGGAGTAAGGGTTGGGGTTGTTGTGGTTGTTGTGGTTGTTGTAGGGGTTGTAATTGTTGTAATTGTTGTAATTGTTGTAATTGTTGTAATTGTTGGGGTTGTTGTGATGGTTGTGATGGTTGTGATGGCTGGTTTTCAATCGATCCGACTGATAGGTTGAGTATCTGAGTGTAGAGTGATCTGTTTTTAGCAAGCAGAACGTCGATATCGATCTGATTGACTTCCATGGATTTCTCCATCCAATCAAGAATTTTCTGTATTTCGGAAAGCTGTACATGCAGGTTCCGGATGTTTTCTAAACTGTCCATAATTCTTTTATTTTTGTAAAAATAACGATCATAATTCAAATTACTTATTGGACCGGTATTTCTTTCCTGAAACAAGTCGTAATGCTGCTCAGCCAAGCGGTTGGATTGAGGTCATATGCGGATCGATGTTCTCCGGCAAAACGGAGGAATTGATACGCAGGTTGAACCGTGCACGAATTGCACGTCAGCGTGTTGAGATATTCAAACCGATGATTGACACCCGGTATTCGGTTGAGGATGTTGTATCGCATGACTCTACAGTCATACGGAGCACACCCGTTGAATCGCCGGGAAATATTTTACTGATGACGGGTGATGTGGATGTGATTGGCATTGACGAGGCGCAATTTTTTGATTCGAGTTTAGTAGATGTGTGTAACGCTTTGGCCAATCAAGGGGTGCGTGTGATCGTTGCCGGGTTGGATATGGACTATACGGGGAAGCCGTTCGGGCCATTGCCGGCTTTACTGGCGACGGCTGAGTATGTAACCAAGGTACATGCGATCTGTATGAGATGTGGCAATCTGGCGATGTATTCTCATCGTACGACTGATTCGAACCAG
>JAQWAJ010000031.1 GCA_028707745.1 Bacteroidales bacterium
CAATTGGCTGCCCGATCTGACCTATCTGGAAACGTTGGGGATAAGCCGGGTAAAAGTGATGTTCGTAAACTATCCGCACATGCCGACCGGCAAGCGGGCCAACATGAATGTATATCAGGAGCTGGTGGATTTTGCCCGGTGCCACAACATTTTGCTGGTGAACGACAATCCATACAGTTTTATCCTGAACGATGAGCCCATCAGCCTCTTATCCGTTCCGGGCGCCATCGACACAGCGCTGGAGCTCAACAGTCTGAGCAAATCCCATAATATGGCCGGGTGGCGTATCGGAATGGTTGCCGGCCGGAAAGAATATCTCGATTATCTGATTCGTTTTAAAAGCCAGATGGATTCAGGCATGTTCAAACCGATGCAATACGCCGCAGCCAAAGCATTGGAGGCCGGTCCGGAGTGGTATGCCAAAATCAACTCGGTTTACCGTGAGCGTAAAGTATTCGTGCATGAATTGCTCGATCAGCTGAAATGCACTTACGACAAAGCTCAGTCGGGGCTGTTTGTCTGGGCGCACATTCCATCCACTGAAACATCGGGACAAAGTCTGGCTGACCGGATATTAATGGAGAAGAGGGTTTTCATTACCCCCGGATTCATTTTCGGGCCACAGGGCGATCAATACATCAGGGTCTCCTTATGCCAACCCAAAGAGGTTATTATCAATGCAATAGAAAGAATTAACAGTACAATATCATGACAGTATGTATTATCGGCCTGGGTTTGATCGGCGGATCAATAGGCCTGGAATTAAAGACCAAGAGATTTGCAGACCGGATTATCGGTGTGGAAAAGAATCCGGAGTATGCAAAGATTGCACTTGAAAGGGGGCTGGTCGATGCGATTTCAAAGTTGGTGGATGCCATTTAGCAATCGGAGCTGATCATTCTGGCCATCCCGGTGGATGCGATCCGGTCGTTATTGCCATTTGTACTGGATTACGTTACCCATCAGACGGTTACAGATGTCGGGTCCACTAAACTGAGTATCACGGAGTTGGTCAAGAATCACCCCAAACGCTCCCATTATGTAGCTTCACATCCGATGTCGGGAACGGAATTTTCGGGACCTGAAGCTGCCATCCCCGGATTGTTCAACAAGAAAGTCGGGATCATCTGCGATATGGCCCTGAGCAGTCCGAAAGCCCTGGAAACGGTGACGGATTTATATATGGCCATGAATATGAGGCTGGTATTTATGAGTTCCAAAGAGCATGATCTTCATACCGCTTATGTTTCGCATATTTCACATCTGACCTCGTTTGCGTTGGCGCTGACGGTTCTCGACAAGGAGCGGAATGAAAAAAACATTTTGAACCTGGCGTCCGGAGGATTCGACAGCACGGTAAGGCTTGCCGCCTCCTCGGCCGACATGTGGGTGCCTGTTTTCGATCAGAACAGGGAAAATGTTGTAGAGGTTATGGAGACATATATCGATAAAATGTCGCAATTTAAAGACTTAATTAAGGCTGGTGAAACCGATAAAGTGCGAGACCTGATCAAAAAAGCCAACATTATTCAAAAAACATTAAAACAGAATCCATGGAATCAAAAATAACAACATCCGCATTTGAAGGCTGGAACCTCGATACACAGAGGCCATTGATCATTGCCGGTCCCTGTTCGGCAGAAACTGAAGAGCAGGTACTTGAAACTGCCAGAAGGCTGAAAGCTACCCGCACGCAGATATTCCGCGCCGGAATCTGGAAGCCGCGTACCCGCCCTAATTCCTTTGAGGGAGTCGGGGTTAAAGGGTTGAAATGGCTGAAGATGGTCAAAGAAGAAACAGGATTGCTGACCACCACTGAAGTTGCCAATGCACAGCATGTTTATGAAGCTTTAAAGTATGGCATCGATATGTTGTGGATCGGGGCCCGGACCACGGTGAATCCTTTTACGATTCAGGAGATTGCCAATGCGTTGAGTGGGGTTGACATTCCGATTTTCATCAAGAATCCGGTTAATCCCGATGTTGATTTGTGGATCGGCTCGATCGAGCGGCTTCAAAAAGTTGGAATCACGAGAATTGCAGGGGTGCACAGGGGCTTTTCGAGTTTCTCCGAAAGCCGTTACCGCAATGCTCCCAACTGGCAGATACCCATCGAGCTAAAACGAATCAGGCCTGATTTGCCATTGATCTGTGATCCCAGTCATATATCCGGAAAACGCAACTTGCTTCTAGAGGTATCGCAAAAAGCCATGGACCTGAACTTTGACGGGTTGATGATCGAAACTCATCCTGATCCTGACAATGCCTGGTCTGATGCCCGTCAGCAGATCACTCCGGAGCAGCTGGCTGAATTGCTCGATCATCTGATTCTCAGGAAGACAGATCCCGGAAGTAACGGATTCATGAGTAAACTTGAAGAGCTCAGGAGCGAGATCGACCGTCTGGATCAGGAGTTGCTGATGATTCTTGAAGATCGTATGAAAGTAGCAGCCAGCATCGGACAGTGTAAAAAGGAAAATGGAGTGACCATTCTGCAGTCGGCCCGTTGGGATCAGATCATTTCGAAATATCTCGAAGTCGGCCAGTCGAAAGGCTTTTCCGAAGAGTTCATCCGCAAGCTATTCATGGCCATCCATCAGGAGTCGATCAATACACAGACGCGTATCATGAACGAATAATTTCCGTTATATTGCAGCTAAACATCAGAATATGCAGATAACCGTTCAGCGATCGAAGATATCAGGAGAGATAGCCGCACCACCCTCAAAGAGTTATGCGCAGAGGGCTTTGGCCGGGGCATTACTCACAAAGGGCGTTACAATAATCCGGAATCCGTCAGTAAGCGACGATGCGAAAGCCGCTGCGGGGATCATCAGGCAGTTGGGTGCAACCATAGATGACCAGGGTGATCACCTGATCATCAAAGGCGGTTTTAATCCGATCAGTCAGAAGCTGGATTGCGGGGAAGCGGGATTGAGTTTGCGGATGTTCTCGCCCATTGCCGCACTGGCTGACAACACGATGATGATGAGCGGGACCGGATCTTTGCAGAACCGCCCTGTTCAGATGATTGCAGATGCGCTGAACCAGTTGGGTTGCAGAAGTCAGACACAGGATGGGTTTCTACCCGTCTGGATCAAAGGCCCGCTGAAAAGCGGAAAAGCCACGATCGACGGATCGGTCTCCTCGCAGCTTTTGACCGGCTTATTGATGGCCTTGCCGGTTGTCAAAGGGGATTCCGAAATCAGGGTAAGTAATCTTCAGAGTTTACCTTATGTCGATATGACTATTGATATTTTGAAGCAGTTCGGCATCTCGGTCAAACACGATGAGTATAAAACTTTCCACATACCGGGCAAGCAAAAGTATCGCCCAGCCACGATCCAGGTGGAGGGGGACTGGAGCGGAGCAGCTTTTTTGCTGGTAGCCGGAGCCTTAGCCGGCACCGTGACCATCAGCGGACTACAGGAGAACTCCTTGCAGGCAGACCGTCAAATCCTGCAGGCGCTGGAGTTTGCCGGAGCGAAGATCGAGATTACCGGTGACCGGATCACGGTGAGCCGTGGAGAGCTCCGTCCGTTTGATTTCAACGCCACGAATTGTCCCGACCTGTTTCCTCCGCTGGTAGCCCTGGCTGCGCACTGCAACGGGGTAAGCCGGATTGAAGGAGTCGGAAGGCTGATCCATAAAGAGAGTAACCGGGCAAAAGTTTTGCAGGATGAGTTTTATAAGCTTGGGATCTCCATGCGAATTGAAGGGCCCAATCTATATGTCAGTGGCCAATCGCTCATGAAAACCGGTGAGGTTGATGCGCACGGCGATCACCGGATTGCCATGGCAGCGGCCACTGTTGCCATGATTTCACGGACTCCGGTTAAAATCATCGGCGCCGAATGTATCGCAAAATCATATCCTGGTTTTTATCAGGATCTTAAAACCCTGGGAGGAAGAATCGATGAATAGTTTTGGCAATCATTTCAAAGTCAGCATATTCGGAGAGTCACATGGACCGATGATCGGGATAACCCTTGATGGCTGCAAACCAGGGATTCCATTATCTGTAGAGGATTTTGAGGAAGATATCCGGCGCCGGCAACCCGGTGCAAAGGGTACCACGCCCAGAGTGGAAGCCGACCAACCGAAAATCGTATCGGGATGGTACAAAGATTTTACAACGGGTGCTCCGCTGACCATACTTTTTGAGAATCAGAATACCCGGTCGGGAGATTATGACAATCTGCAGAAACAGCCCAGGCCCGGCCATGCCGACTGGGTGGCTATGATGAAGTTCGACGGTTTTAATGATCCGCGCGGTGGCGGGCATTTCAGCGGGAGGCTGACGCTGGCGCTGGTAGCCGCGGGAGTGGTGGCTAAAAAAATGATCGGGCCGGTCAAGGTAACCGCCCGTCTTACCGAAGCCGGTGGCAATACTGATATTGAAGCAGCCATTGCCAAAGCGATCGAAGAAAAAGATTCAATCGGGGGACTCATAGAGTGCCAGGCCTCTCCCATGCCGGTTGGGTTGGGTGAGCCATTTTTTGATTCTGTGGAGTCTGTACTGTCGCACGCCATATTTGCCATTCCTGCGGTAAAAGGCATTGAGTTCGGGAGTGGCTTTTCGGCTGCCCGGATGAAAGGATCGGAGCACAATGACCGGATCATTTCGGCCGATGGGAAGACGGCAACGAATCACGCCGGCGGGATCAACGGCGGGATCACCAATGGCAATGATCTGATATTCAGGATCGCCATCAAGCCCACCTCCAGCATCTCAAAACCGCAGCAGACGCTCAATACCGAAAACAGGAAAGTCGAGGAGCTGGTTATTGAGGGTCGCCATGATACCTGCATTGCCTTACGTGCGCCGGTTGTGGTGGAAGCGGTGACGGCAATTGTGCTGGCAGGGTTCCCGCAGCTTTCGCGGGAATGACAAATAACGGAGTTCTGGAGGAGAAGGTATTTATTCAGTAAAAATTGCGTTTTTTAGAGAGGTTATATAAAAACTAAATACGTATATGCATGAAATCATTTGATCCCGCTTCAAATATCCAGGACCTTCTGCAATTTGGTGAGTATGGCGATGTTAACCCGTCGATCACCGACAGTGCCACTTTTACTTTTATGCAAGCCAAAACCATGGCCGACACTTTTCATGGTGAAACTGAAGGGTGCTATCTCTATTCCCGCCACTGGAACCCCAGCAATAAATATCTTTCTGACGCGCTTGCAGCCATGGAAGGCACTGAAGCTGCCTGGGTAACTGCTTCAGGAATGAGTGCCATTACCTGTGCCCTGATGCATGAAATCAAATCAGGCGATCACATCGTTTCTGCAGCAACCATCTACGGAGGCACCTTTGCTTTTTTGAGCAACTGGATGAAGAGATTCAATGTGGAAGTCACCTTTGTGAATATCAGCGATCTCAAATCTGTCGAGAATGCCGTCAAACCGAATACCAGGCTGATCTATACAGAGACAATGACTAATCCGATGCTTCAGATTTCGGATATTCCTTCGCTTTCGAAGCTGGCGCATAAACACGGGGCCAAACTGATTGTCGACAATACCTTTACTCCGATGATCGTTTCGCCATGCCGGCTGGGTGCCGATATCACGGTTTACAGCATGACCAAATTCATCAACGGAAAAAATGATTGCGTAGCAGGAGCCATCTGTTCGACCAAGGAATACATCTGTTCACTGATCGACGTAAATAGTGGCACTGCCATGTTGCTGGGACCGGTGCTCGATCCGATGCGTTCCTCATCGATTCTGAAAAATCTTCATACGCTGCATATTCGTATGAAGCAGCACAGTGCAAATGCCCAGTACCTTGCCGACCGGTTCAAATCCATTGGTTTGAAATTCAACTATCCCGGCGTACCCGAACATCCGGGGCACGAGCTTTTAAAATCGATGATGAATCCGGGATTCGGATTCGGTGGCATCATCTCCATCGACCTTGAAACTTCCGAAAGAGCCAGCAAAGTCATGGAAGCCATGGAAATCAAAGGGGTTGGTTATCTGGCCGTCAGTCTGGGATATTTTAAAACACTGTTCAGTAATTCGGGAAAGAGCACCTCGTCGGAAATTCCTGATGATATACAGCATGAGATGGGCTTATCCGAAGGTTTGGTCAGGTTCTCTGTCGGACTTGACAATGATATAGAGCGAACCTTTGAACTGATTAAAGAGTCGTTGAACGAATGATCATCTAAAATCCTGTCACCATGATCAGAAAAATTGAAAGTACGCTGGGGAGCACACCCGTTCTGGAAGGAGCGGGAGTGCAGTTGCAGCGGGTATTCGGATATCCGCGCAAAGGATGGTTGGATCCTTTTCTGATGCTTGATCATTTCGGGTCAGGTAATCCGGATGACTACATGTCCGGGTTTCCCTGGCATCCGCATCGCGGGATCGAAACCGTGACCTACATGCTTGCCGGAGAGGTAGAACACGAGGACAGCATGGGCAATAAGGGGGTAATCAAATCTGGGGATATCCAGTGGATGACGGCCGGAAGCGGTATTCTTCACCAGGAAATGCCCCGGAAATATGAAGGAGTCATGAGTGGGTTCCAGCTATGGGTTAATCTACCCGCCTCGCATAAAATGATGGCGCCACGCTATCAGGATGTCCCGGGGCATCTGATCCCCGAATTCGACTGGAAAAACATACGTATCCGGCTCGCTGCAGGAAAATTTGGCGAATACACCGGTCCGGTAAAAGATATTGTGGTCAGGCCACTTTTCATGGATATGTCATTACCGGCAGGTGTGCAGCAGACCATCGAGGTAAATCCCGATCATACTGTATTTGCCTATGTATTTGAAGGGGTTGCCTTTTTCGACCTGCAGATGGCGCATCCGATCGCTGCCGGAACTTTGGTGAAACTGATCGGCGGCGACCAGGTATTTTTGGCAACCGACAAAGCCAGTGCACGGTTTCTGCTGATCGGAGGAAAACCGCTTCATGAAGAGATTGCCTGGCGGGGCCCGATTGTCATGAACACCAAGGAGGAGCTTTATCAGGCCTTTGAGGATTACCAGACGGGAAATTTCGTCAAGAAGTAGTTATCGTCGGGCGTTCACTATGCCCAGTCCTGATACATTCTGCCGAACAGTTGGATTGCCATAGTAATCAATGGCGCCAATGCCTTCAACGGTGGCATCGAGTTGCGAGGTTACCCAGACACTGGCTTTGCCGACCCCTCTGAGGGCAACTTTTGCTTCGCGTGATTCCAGGTGGGGAGCATCAAAACTGCCGGCACCTTTCACCGAAACATGCAGGCGATCGGTTTTACCCTCTAAAAACACCCGCCCGGCACCCGGAAGATCAACGTCTGTTAAACCGGCTTCGAGCCCGCTTAAGGAGATCTCCCCTGCCCCTTTTAAAGTCAGATACAGAGATTCCGTTTTCAGACCCTGCATTTTCACAGTGGCAGCACCCTGCACATAAATTCCATCGAGGCTTTTCACCATCAGATGATATTTCAGGACGCGGCCCTCAACGGCGCTTGCCATGGCGTTCCAGGTTTTATCGAACCATCCGGTATCGATATCCAGCACCAGTTCACCTTCCCTGATCATCGTTTTAACAGTCGCCAAAACATCAGGTTCCCCCTCAATCCGAAGGCTTTCCTCTTCACCCTGGCTGATGAACAAATGACCGTAGTCCTTTAAAAGAACTCTCTTTACATCTTTAATTTCACGCGTTTCGGTATTGAAATTCATTGAGTTCATGGCGATTTCGTTTTGTGTTAAAGGTACGAACCTAAATAGAATTTATAACTTTGACCAAACATTTATTCAAATGGTAACCCAACAACAAATTGAACAGTTTCTTTCGTGCGGCCCCATTGCCATGGCAGGGGTTTCGAGGAATCCTAAAAAATTCGGCCGGGTAGCTTTCGAAGAACTCAGCCGTAAAGGGCTCAAATTGATCCCGGTAAACCCCAATATCGAATCCATTAACGGGGAGGTATGCTATCCCAGTGTCAGCCAATTGCCTGACGATGTCAAATCACTTCTGGTGATGACGAAGAAAGATCAGACCGCCCGGGTCATTGAAGAGGCTCTGGCCAAAGGGATTAAGAATATCTGGATACAACAATCGTCGGATACTCCTGAAGCATTGGCGCTATTGAAGGACAAAGAGGTCAATCTGATCACAAAACAGTGTGTGCTGATGCATCATCAGCCCGACAGTTTCCATAAATTTCACCGGAACCTCAAGCGTTTTTTCGGGGGGTTGCCGAAATAATAAACTGGAAACCTATGCCGTGCCGGTTCTCGATTCTGATATCAGGATCGGCACTCAGATATTTCCGTAAGCGCGAGATGTACACGTCGAGACTGCGACCCGCAAAGTAATCGTTGCCTCCCCAAACCGATTCGAGAATCTGGGCACGGTTCAGCACAATTTCCTGATTTTTCAGGAAATAATGGAGCAATTCCGCTTCCCGGAAGGTCAGTTTAACATCACCGTCGGGCCCGGTCAGCAAAAGTTTTGCCAGATGAAGTGAATAGCTGCCAAACCGGATCTGTGTTTGCGGCGCCGGCTCCTGAAGCGTTTTCGAACGTTTGAGGAATATCCTGATTTTCAGGATAAGTTCTTCGATGCTGAAAGGCTTAACCAGATAGTCATCACCGCCCAGCAACAGACCTTCCAACTTATCTTCCTTTAACGATTTGGCCGTTACAAAAATGATCGGAACATCCTGATTGCTCTCCCGGATCTTTCGGGCAAGCGTAAAACCATCCATTCGCGGAAGATTGACATCGAGCACGCAAATATCCGGGGTCTGCTGCCCGAACAATTCCCAGGCTTCCACGCCATCTGATGCGGTTACCACTTTGAATTGCTCGCGCTCCAAATTATCCGTGGTAATGAATTTCAGCGTTTCATCGTCCTCAACATATAAAATCAGTGACTTTTCCATAGTTAATTCACTTTATCGGGGATCATGATCTGAACCATTGTGCCCTGTCCCTCTTTGCTTTCCATACTGATTTTCCAGCCATGAGCCTTTACGGCATTCCGGGTATAATAGAGGCCCAGGCCAAAACCTTTGGTATTATGAACGTTGCCGGTTGGCACACGGTAAAACTTCTTAAAAACCTGGCTCTTCAGTTTCGAAGGTATCCCGATACCTTTATCGCTGACACGGATCATCAATCCATTTCCCGAATCTGTCACATCCAGTCTGATGGCCGGAGTATCGGCTGAATACTTAATTGCATTATCCAGGAGATTCAGAATAATATTGGTGAGATGCAGGGGATCAGCATGAATCGATTCAATTTCAGATTGATAGTTCATCTCCAGTGTTCCTCCGGAATGATGTAACCGGGGCTCCATCTGATTGCAGATTTCACGGAGGAGTTCCTTTAGTCTGACCGGTTCTTTTTTGATCAGCAACCTATCGCCGGCAGGGCCTCCCATTTCCAGCACAAGTTCAACCTGCTTTAACAGGTGGTTGGCCTGGCTCCGGATGATATCGCCATACCGGTAAAGTCGTTCAGGTTCCTGCAGAATATCAGGACGCTGAATAACATCGGCCGACATGGAAATCGATGCCAGAGGGGTTTTGAATTCATGAGTCATGGTGTTGATGAAATCGCGCTGCACTTCGGCAAAACGCCGCTGGCGGAGAATGACAATCTGTGCATATACAAAAAAGAGGATAACCAGCAGGAGTATCAGGCTGAAAAAATACCAGATGCCGAGCGAATCGCTGATCATCTGATTTCGTCCGGCAAAATGGACTCCAAAATAATAGAGATAATCAGGTGATTTGGGGAGACTCTCCACCATCGGCTTAATCCGGTTATTTTCACCAAAACGGACTAACCGGCCGTAAACCATCTTATCGGTCTGACAATCATAAATGGCATATTCAAAATCAAGCGCCAACCGGTTGATTTTAAATTCGGTGATCAGAAATTGCTCCAGAATGTCGGGTTGGATATGTGTGTTTACGTTAACGATGTAATAATCAGGACTGTGATGAAAAACCGGGTTTTGGCGAGGCAGTTCGGCATCGTTGTATTTGGCCAGTTGCTCGGCCACCGAGGATAGAGCAATCGTGATGGTCTGATTCAGCTGTTTCTTCTCCTGATCCATAGCCTGCCTGACAAAATAAAACTGCACACTGATGATTCCGGCGATTGCTAAAATTCCGAGAACAAGCACAATCCGAATTGCATTTCTGTTCATAGGAGCGAAGATACCGGATTCAGCGGTGGCAGACAAGAGTGCTTAACAACTCGTTAACAATTATTGGCAACCCTTTAACTGTCATATATTCGGGAAGATTCTACTTTTGGTTCATCATTTAAAAGTAAACACACGATGAAAAAAACAAAT